>JAIRPU010000102.1 GCA_031256815.1 Spirochaetaceae bacterium | reverse complement strand
GGCGAACATAAAATTCCGCCTTTTATTTATGCGGCGCCTGTTCCATGGTTTGTAAATGAAAACACACTGGAGCTTTCTATGGGCGCATTTCCTCCAAAAGAATTGAGTTTGGAAATAGCACTGCCCGCCGAATTACGCGGCGAATTTATTGTGGAAGCGTTTTGGCAAAACGCTTCAGAACGCCGTATTCTGCGCTGATTGTTTTTTGAATAGCGCCTGCTTGCCGGCGGGCGGCACAGATAAGCGCCTTTGCCTGCTTACCGGCGGGCAGCGTCAGGGTTCCACCCACCAGGCGTTTATATCCATGGCAAGTTTTGGAAAGCGTCCTGAATTAACGAATTTGCGGTTATACGCTATTCTGTAGGGCATTGTCCACTGTGGAATCATAAAATAATTCCAGCATAGTACACGGTCAAATGCGCGGCCAAGCGATAAAAGCTTCTCTCCATCTTCCTGCGAGTCCGCAATTGTACGGGTTAAATAATCTATTGCCGCATCGCTTACGCCCGGCGTATTCCATGTGGATTCAATGTATTTTGAATTCCAAATTATCATAAGGTCACTGGAGGGCGTTTGTATTGGCGGATATCCGTTTGCTATCATGTCAAAATCGCGTGAACGCAGGCGGTTTAAAAACTGGCTTGAATCAATATTTCTGATTCGCATTTCTATTCCATAACGTTCAAGATTCCGCGCAAAAACTATTGCAATACGCTCCGCCTCTACGCTTGTTATTAAAAGTTCAAAACTGAATTGCTCTTTTTTTTCATTTACAAGTTTGCCGTTTATTAACTTCCAGCCCGCTTCATTAAATAAAGCAAGCGCCTTGCGCGCTTCGTTCCGTATAAAACCGCTGCCGTCAGTTTTTGGCGGATTAAATTCTTCTGTATAAACTTCCGGCGGAATTAAATTTTTTACCGGAGCAAGCGCTGCAATTTCTTTTGCATCAGGAAGTCCGCGCGCTTCATAATTTGTCCATTGAAAATAAGATCTTGTTCGTGTATATGAATTATAAAAAAGCTGTTTGTTCATCCATTCAAAATCGAAAAAATATGAGAGCGCCTTGCGTATTCTGCGGTCGGCAAAAACAGGACGCTGTATATTAAAAATAAATCCACGCATTACCTGCGCGGCCTGAAAAGAAATTTCGCGCAGCACAACTTCGCCTGAATCAAACAATTTGCCTTTATAGCCTGTTGCCCAGTTTTTGGGGGAAGTTTCGCGTCTAAAATCATATTCTCCGGCCTTAAATGCCTCAAACGCTACATTTGCATCGTGATAGTAATCGTAACGGATTGTATCAAAATTGTTTCGTCCTTTATTTACAGGAAGCCCGGCTGCCCAATAATTTTTAACACGTTCAAAAACAACATAACTTCCCATTGCATATTCTTTTACGCGGTACGCGCCTGTTCCAAGGGGCGGGGCAATAAGCGGTTCAGAAAAATCATGACCGGCCCAAAAGTTTTTTACAAATACAGGGCTGGTTGCAAGCCCCATCATTAAGTCTTTATCGTGAACAGGATTTCCGCGGCTGTCAAACATAAGCCTGTCCTCTTCGTCGCGTTTTTGCGGAATTGTGTAACGAACACGCCGTGAATCAAGCGCCTCTGCAACAACGCCTTTATAAGCGCTCCTGAATTGAGGCACGCCTTTTTCAAAAAGAATATTAAAAGAAAATGCAACATCTTCGGCGCTTAACGGTTCATCGTTTTGATTTTTTGCGTCAGGGTGCAGCGTCCAGATAAACCATGAATAATCAGGCGGGTATTCAACTTTTTGAGCGATAAGAGGATATAAAACATCCGCTTCGTCCAGCGAAGCAACCATTAAAGAATCATAAAAATATTCACTGCCATCAACACAGTTTCCGCGCAGCGCGTAGCGGTGAAAATTGTCAAAACTGCCTATTATCGCCTGTGTAATGCTGCCGCCTTTGGGCGCATTCGGGTTTGCGTGCGGATAATGAGTCCAGCCCTTTTTTAACGCCGGCTCTCCTCTCAATGAAAGATATTCCGCTGTTATAATGCCGCCCTGGTTTTCGTCCGCAAAGATGCCGCACACGGAAAAAACAAAAAGAATAAAACCAGCACGAACCAGCATAAATTGAATATGACAGTTTTATAAACGCCTGTCCAGCCCTGTATAACTATTGCCGGCATTTTATAAAGGGACGCGCCGCGTCTGTGTTTCTTTGGCCTGTGTTTCTTTGGCCGCGCCGTACCACTTTTAATTTTCAGCGCCGCAGGTTATAGTAGTATATATTTATAAAAATAAACTGATAAAAAATGAAAAAAATAATATTAATTGCTTTGTTGCTTAAAATTTCGTTTTCTGTATTTGCGCAGACTGCAGATTCGGTTAGCGCCGAAAAAAAACAAACTGTAATTGAAAAAGTAGCTTTATGGTATATGGACAATATTAATTATTTTACAATTACGCTGTTAATGACTGTTGAAAGTTCTTTTATTCCTTTTCCTTCGGAAGTAGTTGTTCCGCCGGCGGCATACAAGGCAAGCCGTCCGGAAAGCGGGCTTAATATTATTTTTGTTGTTATTTTTGCCACTATTGGGGCGATTGCAGGCTCAACAATAAACTATTTTCTTGCTTTGTTTTTGGGACGTGCGGTTATATACAAATTGGCTGAAAGCAAATTTGGAAGAATGTGTTTATTAAGTACTGAAAAAGTAAAAAAAGCGGAAAATTATTTTTTAAAATATGGTAAAATCTCTACGTTTATAGGACGTCTTGTTCCTGTAATCCGGCAGTTAATATCCATACCTGCCGGACTCGCAAAAATGCCATTTTTGCCATTTGTTTTGCTTACAACGCTTGGCGCGTTAATTTGGAATATTATACTGGCCTTTATAGGTTATATTGCGCACGGACAGGCTGCGCTTATAGACCGTTATGGCAGGGAAATTTCTTATGTTATGCTTGCGCTTTGCGGAGTTTTTATTCTTTACCTGATATACAACGGTTTTATAAAGAAAAACAATAAACCGGCAACCGGAGCATAACCTGTGGCTGTGCGGTGTTTTTGGTTTGCTTAACCAATGTTTTAAAACAGTTCTTTTTGCCGGTCGCTTCTTTCAGCTTTTTTAATAACTTCTAAACTTAATGGCAAATTCAATCTTTCGCCTGATAATATTTCTTTAGTTGATACAATGGATATTTTATTATATTCCGTTCCAAGAAAACTATGAACAAACTTTCCATAAGTCTTTGCTTCTTTTACAAGATTAGGCGCATCGTATAAGGTAATCAACACACCGCAAGCCGCTTTTTCACGTTCAACCGTACCGTATAAATCACGCACAAAACCAGGAACCATAGCAGCATTTGTTTTAACACTAAAAATAACTTTTTTTACAAGAGCTTCTCCGTTTGAACTGCCGTCAACAAAATATGCTATGCCGTCAATTCCTCTATCCCCGCCTTTTTTGGAATTAATTGCCGCTTTATTGCTGGAATAGGTTAATACAGACCATTTTTCAAATTCTTTTCTTGCTTTATCATTTTTGTTATTTGCCAAACTTACCGCCGATTCAAAATCAAGGGGAACTCCATTTAGTTCAATGGTTTCTATTATTTTTTCTCCGAAAGAGTCTGTTAATCTTCTTAAAATTAAACTGATACTGTGGTAGGTTATATCTATTCCTATCCATGCGCGGCCTGTTTGCTGTGCAACGGATACAGTTGTTCCGCAGCCGCAATATGCGTCAAGAACCAGATCTCCTT
>JAIRPU010000080.1 GCA_031256815.1 Spirochaetaceae bacterium | reverse complement strand
AAAGCGGCGCGGGTATAAACCATGCAATAAAAATCCACAAAGATTTTTATTGCATTCCTATTTCAGCCACCGGTCGTATACGCCGCGCTTCGCGGCACGCCGCCTCCCCGCGCGCAAGCGCGCGGGCATAAAAAAGAGAATAAAAATCTACAAGATTTTTATTCTCTTCAAATTTCAACCAGAAAGCGCTTCCAACCGGAAGGCGCTTTCAACCGGAAAGCGCAGGATTTTTATTCTCTTACTAATTCTACCGGCAAAAAACGCGCTTTCCGCTCCAATTTGCTTCGCTTCGCTTGCAAATTCCGCTTCAATCGCTTGCGCGGTGTAGGCAAACGGTGGCCGCTGCGGGTTAAACAGGCGCTTTAAAACAAAACAGGCTGCAGTTTTCCGCAGCCTGTTTTAAGAAGTCCCGTTAAGACGGGGGAAAGCGTTTACCGCTTATGGGAGATTCCGTTTCCAGGTAATTCTCGCCCAGCCGTCGCTCCAAACATTGCCGTCGATTACTTTGTTTACCGGATTGCCTACAGGCAATATAGTGCCTGAGCCGCCAGTCCAGGACGAGCCGCCCGCGCCGGCAGAAACACCGATTTTGGGACTGCCTGTCGAAATTTGCGAAGACGTTAGCGATTGAGCGCCGCCGCCCCACCAGCCGCCGCCGCCGCCGCCGCGCCCTTCAGTAACGGCACCGCTATTCTGTCCCTGCGAGCCGTTCTGTCCGAAGCCCGGGGTTCCAGGTGAACAATAGCTGCTGATCTGAGCGCCTCCGTTTGTTTGCGTAGCGCCTTTGGGTTGGGCTTCCGTAAGGTTGTCTATTGAGTCAAAACCGCCCGTTGGGCCATCTTCGCCTGTTAAGCCGCCCGCGTTTCCACCCCGATAAGCCGGATTTGCCCTAGAATGAATCGGAGATTGCGCTGCGCCGCCGCCGCCGCCTGCAACCGCTATACGCGGGTCGCCGCTAACTCCGGTGAGCTGTGAAGTGCTTCCAGTAAGGCGAACGTCCGTTGCCCCGCCGCCGCCTGAACCCGCCGTAACAACATGGACAGAAGGACCTCTGGCGCCGCCAGAACCGCCGCCGTTGTAACCGCCAGGCTGTGTTTGATCTGCCTTACGCCCTTCAACTGTTTTGGAATAATCTATAGTGCTGTTGTTGCTTGTAAATACCGGCGTGTATTTATTTAGCTCTGCGTTATAGTTCGCAGTTCCCTTGCCCTGCCCGCCAACGCGCACCTCAATACTAACATTTCCGCCAGGAACGTTATATTCCCCTTTAACATAGCCGCCCTTCCCGCCAGGGCCGGTCTTGTTGGAGCTTGTCCACAAATGGCCGCCTGCACCTCCGGCAAGTTCAATCTCGTATACTGCCGAATCGCGCAGGGTTGTTGTATGAACAGGGGTGGGGTTATTGTTTGTAGGCGCTATGTAATTAAAATACATGGTTTCCAGTATAACTTCACCTGAATACTGAGACACAAGAACCGCAAGAGTCGCGCTCTTTTGATACAGGGTATAGTAATCGTAAGTTTTAACCGTTACCTTGTCATTGCCGCTGTCGGTTTCCATATCGGCTTCCGCATCGGCTCCTTCGATTAGTGCCATAACCTCTTCAATAAGCGCTTTTAACACATTTGCTTCCGCGCCATTTTGGCTTGGGTCGCCAATAACTGTAACGCTGGCGGCCTGGTTGAGTCTGGCCTTGCCGTCATCAATAATTCCATAGACATCACGCCATATAGCGTAAAGCGTTACGTTTCTGGTTGGGGTATAAGGATTCATGGCAAAAAGGCCTGTCGGGCTGTCTTCCGCCCATCCGCAGAATATATACGAATTTTTGTTCATATTGCCCTTGTTGGGTAATACCAGGCTGGTTCCGCCATATTGCATAGGAGCTGGAGCGCTGCCCCCTCCGTCAGAATTAAAGCTAACCGTCCAGGATATCCATTTGGCGTAAAGTGTAATCGTAGCGCCATTTACCAATGGGTCTATGTCCATATTCTGCTGCATATCTATATAAGAATCGCCAGTGAACTGAGTGTTTGTATACCAGCGGTCAAATATATAGTTGGCCTTGCTAAAGCCTACAACCGGTAGCGTGTAAGTCGGTCCAAAGGTTTTTTGCTCGCTGTTCATAGAACCTGTCGCCGCCGAGTCGAACTTATCGAAAACAAGCGTATATGTGGGAGGATCAAACGTTACTTTCTTTTGCGCTTGAGCGCTTGAATCCAGGGTGTGCGTGGCCATTACATATTCTTCCGTCCTGTTTCTAACCGAGTTAGTGTTTTTTATAATGACGGAGCCATTTTGTTGGCCTGCGGTTACGCTTGCAATGCTGCCGCTGATACTCCAATTTACCGTCTTGTGCTGCGCGTTTACATCAACATTGTAAGTTGTCGTTTCCCCTTTGGAGATAATAGTAACATCCGCAGGTATAGAAGGCACAAAAGTTACAATAACCGGGTCAACGGTAACCGTAAAAGAGGCCTCTACGCTTGTATCCAGCATCGACTTTGCCGTTATGGTATAAGGCGTTGTCTGAGACGAACCCGCAAGAGCGGTTAGTTTTATATTATTCCTGTTTGTATAATCAAGCGAAAACTTGCTTGTATCGTAATCCCAGTCTATGGTGCCGTAAAGCGCCTCCGGCGGCTGGAAATCAAGAGTGAACGCCGCGCTTGTATCCGTTGCTATTATGCTGGAAGGCGAATTGGCTATTGTTATGCTTGTATGTTTCTCCAGCTGGTCGTTAAAGCCGCTTACAGTAAACGGTACTTCCGGCCCGGGAAAAGTCCTGCCAAGCACCGTCATTACCGCTTTTACCTTGCCGCTTCCAATGCTATTTGCCGTTAACACTGCATTTTCGCCTATTGTATTGTCGAACGATGCCTTGTCGGAACCGGAAATAATTTCCCACGAAAAAACAGGGTCGTATGCAGAAAGAAAATCGGGCGTGTATGTAGCCCTAACCTGCTTGTCTCTGGGTTTATTGTTCTTCTTTAGCATTATATCGCCAATTGCGGTCGTATCAATCGTTGGAAGATCAATCACTCTTAGCGTGTATTCTGCAAAAGTTTGTATATTGCCCAGGTCAACACCGTCAAGCGGGTTTAATCTGGCGCGTATCGTTGCTACCCCAGTCTGGCCCTGCGGTTTTACGATTACCGAATCGGTGCTTCCGGTAACCGTTGCAATGGCCGGGTCGCTGCTCTCCCAGCTAATGTTTGTAATTAGAAGGATATCTGCGAAAAGTTCCGCTTTTAACGGAATGTCGTCATCGTCGTCTACAAATTTGACTTCTTCGGATTTTGCAAAGCTAATCAGGGACGTAACCTCTTCAATTTCGTCCTGGTCAAGGTTTTTTTTGCGATTCATTAAATCACATGAAGTAAGCAAAAACGAGGTTATAACCACAGTTGCTAAAACGACTAATGCGCTTTTAAAACGCATTCTTTTACTACTCCCATCTTTCTGGGGGTAATTTGTAGATTTGAGTTTCATAAAATACTCCTTGTGGGCAGTCTTTTCTGCCCGGCTTTAAAATTCAGAGTACATACATACCCTGTGTATAACATAAAATAATAAAACAGTATAAAAAAGTAAATATATAGCAAAAAATAAACGCCGTTTTCCCAAGCGCCGCCGTTTGTCCCTGCTGCCGGCAGCCGGCACGCGCCGCGTACCGCTTCTGCCGGCGTTGCCGAATGCCGGAGACGCCGCTGCCCTCTGCTGCCGCTATTGCCGTCTGCGCCTTTTAGATGTACTGTATTCGCACCGCTTTCATATATTTTTCTTCCAGTAACGATGCAATGTGCTTTACAACATTTCGCCTTATTTCAAGTTCAACAGGCATGGAGGGGTCTTGATGAACTTCGTTTATCTTTGTTCCAACAAGAAATGTGATTCTGTCGCTGTCCAAAAGCAGTTCCCTTATTCGCGCGGAAGGACTGCGCCCGCCGCTTTGCGCCGTTTGCCATACATTCGCAGAAAGCTCCTCCGCAACCCTTCCCAGCGTAAGAATGCCCTCGCATACCAAATCGGCGCCTTCCATTTTTGCCGCAGGAGGCTGTTCGCCGGAAGCGGCCGTGGTCTCGCCGATAATCGTTTTGCCAAGCCCGCGCGCAATAATCTGCGCGGTAGTTCCTCCGGAAATTATCTTCCTGCCCGGAAACTCGCTAAAAAAACGCACATACTCCTGGTCACTTTCAGGCCGAAAGGGCGGGCCGGTAATTACAAGCAAATCTCTGGGCTTTCTGAAATACACAACAGCGCACGAAATATCGTCCTTGGGGCCATCCGTATCGTTATAATCCGCCGCCTGCACCAGAGCCTGCGCAAGCGCCCCGGCGCTTATCGAAGGATTTGAACGCACGGCGTTAATAATATGATTTTGCGCGTTTTGATTCCCCCACCCGCGCGGATAGGCGCTTCCGCCCATTCCGGCCTGAGTTACCCCGTCAGAGAAAAAAACAATCCTGTCTCCCGGAATAGCCTCCAGTTTAGAAATGAACAGCGTTTCGTTTTGCGGGCCGGTATCCTTCTTCCTGCGTTTAATGGGAACACGCTCTTTTTTAAGGCTGAGCGCTTCGCCGTTCCGCAAAATCAGTATTGGCGGGTTTTCGTATTCGATAATACGCGCCGACATATCATGCCGCGCGTCTACCAGCGTAAAAGTCGCGTAGGCAAGCCCCCGCTCGCTGCAAACAGGAAGGCTGTTGATGATAATTTCCGCGGCCTGCCCGGGCGGTATGTCCATAAGCACAAACTTTGAAAGCATAGTCGCCGTAAGAGAGGCAAGCACGTTTGCCTTTACGCCGCTGCCCAGACCATCGGAAAGCGCCGATATAATTCTTCCGCCGGACATACTTTTTTGCGAAAGAAAAACATCGCCGGGGGCGCTTTGCCCTTTCTTTTTTAGCTGATACGAAGCGGTTTCTATAAACATATCAGGCGGAATGTCCGTCATTTCTTTTTGCCTCCGCCTGTGTGAGATTCGATTATCGAATGAAGTATAGATTCTGTTTCCGCCGCGTTTTCGCCGAGGAGAAACGCTATTTTTTGCACCGCCTGAACGTTTTTTTCAATGATTTTCTTTGCCCATGCAACCGTTTTGTCCCGCCGGATTTGGGGTTTGGTAATATCTTCCAACACACCGCAGACGGTTTCGCCCTTTTCAATCACATAAACACCCAGATGAAAGATTTTATCCTCATATTTTATATCATAATCGAAGCGCGATTGAGCGTCCGCCTGAAACGCCTCCACAAAATAATCGCCCAGACCGGCTACTTTGCGCAAGTCGATGCCTTTTAACTCCGGGTCTAGTTCGTACAGCTCTTCCATTTCGCTGCCCAAAACACGGGCAAAGTTTCTGTTACATTCAATAATTTTGCTGTTTTTGTCTACAATAACAATTCCCGAAGGTATCGCCTTTATAAGCGCGTTGGCCTTTTTCTGGGCAAGAGCGCGTGTGTAAGCGGCGCACATCGTTTTTTCGGCGCGTTTTTCCAGTATTGCCTGCGCAAAGGCGCGGCAGGTTTCGTATCCGCAGGCCGAACAGTTGAGTTCATCTTTGGAATCGTATTTTCCCAGGCCGGCAAGTACGGCGCGGATTTTTGATTCAGGGTAGAGCGGCGGCGGCATTTCTTTTGCGGTGAGCATACCGGTAAGCGGTACCTTTGTGGCTATGGTTTTTGGGTCAAGCGCCTTATCCGCAGATTCGGCATAACGCAATAGCCGCGCCCGCCGGCGTATCGCCGAATCGTCCCGCGTTATGCATGGGCCGTTTACACAGCCTCCCGAACAGGCAAGCAGCTCAAGAAAAAGCGGCGCTTCAAGATGAGCGTTATTAAAGTTGTTGTTTGAAAGCGTCTGCGCTATGGTGTCTATTCCGGAAATTACCATATTCGATGTTTTGGAAAAACCCGCCTGTTTTCTTCTAAGCGAAATTAACATACCGCCGTCAACCGGATAAAACGCGCCTTTTGCCGCCCTGCGCGGGACAAAGGCCGCTTCGCGGCTTTCGGCTTCGCTTATTTCTTCGGGTTTTATGCCTGCTTCGTCGAACCAGTGTTTTAGCTCGCTAAAGGTGAGTGCGGCGGCAACTTCCTTAAACTGGTCGGCTTCGCGTTTTTTGGCTACGCAGGGCCCTATAAACACAACCGCTATTTTTTTGCCGTAGAGTTTTTGCAGAAGCGATGCGTGCGCCAGCAGAGGAGAAGAGCGGTCGTTTAGGTATGGGACAAAAGCCGGCGCATAGCGTTTTATGTAAAGCACAACCGCGGGGCAGGCCGAGGAGAGGAACAGTTTTTGCCCGCTTGCCTCCGGCGCGCCGGAAGTGGCGGCGGCCTGCGCGCTGGACGCTTGCGTGCCGGAATTGCCGGACGCCTGCGCGCTGGCAGCCTGCGTGCCGGACGCCGCCTGTAGAGCGGAAACAATATCTTCCGAGACAAAATCCGCGCCCAACGCGGTTTCGGAAACCGCATAAAAACCTAGCCGTTTAATCGCGCCGGAAAGCTGCCCTGGAGTGCAGTTAAATTCAGCGGGAAACGAAGGCGCCAATGACGCAAAAACCTTAAGCCCTTCGCCAAACAAATTTTTTACCCGCCCCACATCGTCCCGCGCCCGCTTCGCTTTTGCAGGGCAGCTTACAACACATTTTCCGCAGAAAATGCACATCTTGGTAAGCACTTCAGGATGACCGGTTTGCACCCGCACAGCCTTAACAGGGCAGCGCCGGACGCATTTGTAACAATCGCGGCACTCTCCATACTCGGTGTATATAGGATATTCAATACCAGGCATTATACACCTCCTTCTATTTGTTAAAAATATTTAAAGAGCCGCAATTTTTGCGGCTTCTTATAAACTCTCAAAATCCTGCGCCGCAAAAGCCATGCGGAGCTTTGCGCCGTGCGCGGCTAAAAACAGCTCATCTGCTTGTTTCAGCTTCCCAGCGCACTTCATTTTCCAGTTCTACCGGCTGCCCCTTTTCAAAAGATTCAAAAAAACGCTTGACGTTTTCCAGCGTAGTACCGGCGATGGCATCCAGCGCCTCTTCGGTCAAAAACGCCTGATGCCCTGTAATAAGCACATTCGGAAAGGTCAGCAGCCTGGCCAGAATATCGTCTTCCAGAGCTTCGCCGGAGCGGTCTTCAAAGAAATAGTTTTCTTCCTCTTCGTAAACGTCAAGCCCCGCGCCGCCTATCTTTTTGTGTTTTAGCGCTTTTAATAGCGCTTTTGCATCGATTAACGCCCCGCGTCCTGTGTTTATAATTACCGCATCGTTCTTCATAAGCGCAAGAGTCTTTTCGTTTATCATGTGCCTGGTTTCGGCAGTCAGCGGCGAATGAAGGCTTATTACATCAGAGCCGGCGCACAACTGCTCAAAACCGGTGTAGACCGCGCCGAGCTGCCCTGCCCAGGCGGTGTCAGGAAACTTGTCGTAGACTAGAAGTTCCATGCCAAAACCTCTTAAAATTGCCGCGGTTATTTTACCGATTTTGCCGGTTCCAACAATACCGGCGGTTTTGCCATTCAAATTACGTCCTGTAAAGCCATTAAGCAAAAAGTTTCCCTCTCTTACACGGTTATACGCTTTGTGAATATAGCGCGTCATGCAGAGCAAAAGCGCTACGGCGTGTTCGGCTATGGCATGAGGCGAATACGCGGGAACGCGCGCCACCCGTATTTTGCCGTACAGCGCTTTTAAGTCGATATTGTTAAAACCGGCGCAGCGCAAAGCGATGAGTTTTACGCCTGTGTTTTCAAGTTCCTTAACCGTTTCGGCGTCTATTCCTGAGTTTACAAAAACACAGACGGCGTCCGCTCCATGCGCAAAAACAGCGGTTTCGCGTGTAAGCCGTACGTTAAAGTAATTTATTTTAAAGCCATATTGTTCATTTATTTTGTCAAAACTGGCCTTATCGTAGGGTTTTGTTTCAAAAAAAGCGATGGTTTTCATATTCTTCCTCTATTTTATATTGAATTGATATGATAAGCCGCCGCGTTTATCAAACCCGTTTTGGGCGGATGCGCCCTTTGCGGGCTGCAGCGGATTACAATGAGAATTTAACAAAATCCCCAAATATTGTAATCCGCAAAAATTGTTTAACGTAATGCTATGCCCTTGCCCCGTTCTTCCCGCTGTTAAAAAGCGCGATGCAGGTAATAACGCCAAAACCTATAACACAGGCAATTTTACCGTTAAGCGGAACGCCTTGCGGAGAGGCGGCAAGACCAAAGTTGTGGCTTAGCGCCGCACCGGCTACAAGACCGAGGACGCAAATAGCGGCGTCCGCATTGCCCTCTCCGGCCATAATCGTCTGCCGCAGCGGACAGCCGCCAAGCAGGACGGAGCCGTAACCGGCAAGCGCCATGCCGAGGAAGTTCCACAAAAAGTCGCTGTGCGCAATAGGCTGATTTGCAAAGCCGGCGTGAAATTTGCCGGTGGCAAGGTTGCCGGCGAGCGCCGCAATAAACACCACCGCGTAAATTACAAGCAGCCCCGAATGTTTTATAAGGATAAGGTCGCGGAAACCGCCGGACATACACATACGGCTGCTCTGGGCAAAACCGCCAATTATAAGCCCTGCGGCCAGCGCTATTAACACAGGCGCATGGAGAGAGCCCGGGCCGCTTTCGCTAAAGCGGATAAACGCCGGACGCAGCAAAAGAAACGCAAGCAGCGCAGCGGCCAGCGCCGGCATAACCAGGCCGGATACTACAGGCTGTTCCTGGGTGCGTCCCAGCGAAAAGCCTTTTTTTAACATAAGACTGCCAAGCGCAATACCGGCAATAAAACCTGCAAGCCCCACAAGCGCGTTAAGGTCACCTCCTGCAAGACGCAGCAGCATCCGCAGCGGGCAGCCTAAAAACACAAGCGCCCCTATAATAACGAACATCGAAATTAAAAAACGCAGCAGAGGTGAAGAGCCGCCCTGCGGTTTAAACTCCCTGCGGATAAGCGACAGAAAAAACGCTCCGCCTATAAATCCCAGAATTTCCGGACGTATGTACTGCACATTTGCCGCGCTATGCAGGCCAAGCGCCCCTGCCGTATCGCGGATAAAACACGCCACGCAGACGCCCATATTGGCGGGGTTGCCAAAAACAGTAAGCGCAACCGCCAACAGTCCTACAACGCCGCCTGTAATAACAAACAGCGCCGTCATTTTTTTCTCTTTCATATATTCCTCCTATTTGTTTTGTAACATAATTCTATCATATAAAGATTGAAAAAAACAGTGGGCTTGCGAAAGTCTCAATCGAAAGTTTTAATCGAAAGTTTAAATCTATATCGAACTATATCGAATATATCGGAGGTTATAAAATCCGCGCCGTTTACGGGAACAGTTTTACGCCGAGTGTAACAATAAGGCTTGTTTGTTTTGGATAATCGGCGGTATCAACGATAGAATATGGATACGCCTTGCCGGTGTTGGCTTTTCCCTGCTCAATATCGGTAAAATAAGAGATAACCGTTCCCGCTTCCATAAAAAAAGTCAACGGGATTCTTTCGGGCGACCATTCCGCTCCGGCTTTTATAATGTGCATCCATTGATATGCGCCGTCATGCAAAAAAAAGCGCTTTAAGACATCTTTGCTGCCCTCCCTCCCTTCAGGGTCAAGTTCGGAGAGCAGGTTGCTTCCGTCAACAGCGCTGTTGCCAAAGTCCGCGCCATGACGAATCATTTGGTACTGCAAATTAAGCGCCAGATTTTTTGCCGGCATGGTTTTAAAGCGCAATAGCAGTTCGTCAGAGTTTGGCGGAAGGTAATAGCCAAGACAAACCCCATTGTTTGTATATGATGTCTCCATGTTTTTATCGCCATACCAGGGGTTGTAGTTGCGGTTATGCGTATAACAGTATGGATTTACCATTGTGTAAGAAATTTTTAACGATGTAAAAGACAAAAACGGCAATGAAATTACCGCGCCGCCCTGAAACGCAATCATCGTACGGTCAAGTTCATAAAAGTTTAGAACCCAGTATGCCTCGTCCCAGAAAAGCGAAAACCATATATTGCCGATGCCCGGATACTGCGCTTTAAGGCTTATGTTCATCGATACATTGTCAAAATCGCCTGAATTATTCTGATAAAAAATACTGTTGGTAATTGGAGAAATGTAGCCTAATTCAAAGCGTTTTGGATAAATTACCGCCTCACCTACATCAAGAAAAAGATAATTCTTGTATTTAAATTGAAGCATCGTTGTAGAAAACAAATTTTGAAAATGCATGGAAGAAGTTTTTATGCCATCCATGTTGTAATATTCAAGAGCGCCCGTCATTGAAGCAATGCTGAACCACGAAAACGGGCTGAATTCAGCTTCTATGCCAAAAAAAGGACGCGCCGACTGGTTTAAAACAAGGCTGCTGCCAAAGGAAGCGGAGCCCCATTCATGCGGCAAACGCCCCAGACGGGCGATAAGCCGGTTCTCCAAAAAGGAGGCGGTTAATTCCTGTGTAAGATTATATCCGCCGGCCAGAGTATTCGGCCACGATGAAAAACCGGACAAATCCTGCAAAAAATACACCGAGCCGTCCCAGCGTTTTTTGTATGTGTATGGAAAATACGAAAGCGGTTCGCTGTAAACATCTATTTCGCGGTTTACAAACTCGCCGTCTACGTCGTCGATAAAATCTTTATAGTAAGTATTGTACTTTCCAAGATACTGACGCGGCGCCTGGAATATGCCGCCTTCGCCGCTCAATTCATAAGAAAGATGAGTTCCAATATCTCCGTTTGCAAACAGGTGCAGCCAAAGCTCGCCGCTAAGGTAGTTCTGTTTAAAAGAATTATACATACCTGTTGAAAATATTGTTTCCAGATTCGCGCCTATATTTGCCGAAATAATCGCGGCGGTTTTGCCGATAGTGGTTTCGTTGTAATATGAGCCGCGCATCCAGTCAAGGCCAGGCTCCGGTTTGGAAAATGTTTTTAGGTAATCTTCAAGAATTTCACGCTCCGTGCCGCCAAGTTTTTTGGTTTCGCCGGATGCAAGAATTTCGTTTATTGCCGAAACAATAGCGCCGCGGCTATACGGCTTGATTCCGGAAAGCGGTTTGCAAAGCCCCCGCGCTTCCGCCTGTTCAAGGATGTAGTACACGCGGTTTTCCAGCGAAACCGATGTGTGCGTCTGCGCCTGCGCAAAAACGGCGGCGGCAAAAAACAGCGCCGCAGATATAATCGCCGCAGGCATCTGCGCCTGCCGAAAAAGTCTGTTAACGCCGAAGCTAATTCTGCAGCAGGCGGTGAGGTTTTTCGCCCTTCGGGCGCTTGTATTTGCAAAACTGAAGTTTTGCAAACGCTTAAATATGTTTTTTTTAATTTGCATAACAAATCCGGTTAAATCCATTCGGATATTTCTTTTTTTGAAATACCCCAGCGCAGGCCAAATTGTATATCTTTTGTCCTGCAATATCTACAAAATGGAAAAGGTTTTTCAAGAAAATCAATAATTGCCTTCCTGCCGCTGCGCTGTGAATTTGGGGGGGGGGGGGGGGGGGGGGGGGGGGGGGGGGGGGGGGGGGGGGGGGGGGGGGGGGGGGGGGGGGGGGGGGGGGGGGGGGGGGGGGGGTGGGGG
>JAIRPU010000010.1 GCA_031256815.1 Spirochaetaceae bacterium | reverse complement strand
GGCAACCCCCAATCTTTTTTTTTTGTTTGCCCCCCCCCCCCCCCCGTAAATGGCAACATTATTTAAAAAGAATTACTAACTTTTTGTTTTTTAACTCATCCTGAGTTGCCGGATATAACATTTGGCTATATCCGGTTTTTGTTTTTTACTATTGAATCTGGCAGGGAATCGCATTAGAATCGGTATAATCGGTATAAACTGTAAAATCAACATGGAGGAACAATGCGTTTTAAAATAGCTCTGCTTGGAGGCGATGGAATTGGCCCGGAGGTTACCGCATGGGCTGTGCGCGTATTGGAAACAATCGGCACAAAACGTAATCATAACTTTGATTTTGTTCCGGTAAAAGCCGGAGGAGCAGCCATAGATGAATTTGGCGAACCGCTTCCAAAACAGACGCTCGAAGCCGCCAAAAGCTGCGATGCGCTGCTACTGGGCGCTGTCGGCGGCCCAAAATGGGATTCGCTGCCAGGCCACCTGCGCCCGGAACGCGCGCTGCTTGGGTTGCGCGCAGGCCTTGGCGTATTCGCAAATTTACGCCCTGCCGCCCTGCTGCCGCAGCTAAAAAACGCCTGCCCGCTTAAAGATGAAGTGCTTGCGCTTGGCAGCGAAGACGGAAAACCGGCTTTTGATATGCTTATCGTGCGCGAACTAACAGGCGGTATATATTTTGGCGAACATGGACGCGAAGGTTCAGGCAGCGAAGAAAGCGCCTACGATACAGAACGCTACTCCAGAAGCGAAATAGAGCGTGTTCTAAGAGTGGCTTACAAAGCGGCGGCAGGAAGACGAAAAAAACTCTGCGTTGTAGATAAAGCCAACGTGCTGGAATCATCACGGCTTTGGCGGGAAACCGCACAACAAATTTCACGCGACTATCCTGATATAAAAACTGAATACCTTTACGTTGATAACTGCGCCATGCAGCTGGTAAGAGCGCCAGGCCAATTTGATGTAATAGTAACTTCCAATATTTTTGGAGATATTCTTTCAGACGAAGCCTCTGTTATAGCCGGCTCTATTGGAATGCTTGCTTCGGCAAGTATAGGCTCCGGTAAAGGCATATTCGAGCCTATACACGGCTCCGCCCCTCTTATCGCCGGTAAAAACATAGCCAACCCCCTTGCCGCAATTCTTTCCTCCGCAATGCTGCTTAAATACAGCTGCGCTTTGGACGCCGAGGCAAACGCCGTAGAAAACGCCGTTTATGCAGTGCTGGACTCAGGTTTCCGCACCAGCGATATAGCAAGCCGCGATGGCGCCGCCGCAGGCGAAAAAATTGTAGGCACATCCGAAATGGGCGAAGCAGTGCTAAAAGCGCTGAATAACTTGCTCTAAATGGTTATAACAATAATTGGCTCCGGCGGAAAAACTTCTCTGCTTTGGGCCTTTGCCGCGCAAAACAGAAAAAAACGTGTGCTTGTTACAACAACAACACGAATCCAGGCGCCAAATGCAGCGCTGGGACTCTACGACACGCTGCTCGTTTTGGATGAAAAAGATGAATCGCGATTTTCAATTCCCGCTTCAGCGCCTGCCGGTATAACCCTTGCCGGCAGTATTCAGCATGAAGCAGACGGCAGCGTAAAATTCCGCTCCCTGCCGCTTGAGCTGCTCGAAACGCTCATCCCGCTTTATGACTATGTCTTTATTGAAGGAGACGGCTCCCGGACTTTGCCGCTTAAGGCTTGGGCGGATTGGGAGCCTGTGCTTACAGAATCTACAATTTTAACGGTTGGAGTTATACCGCTTTGGCCGCTTGGCAAAAAAACAAGCGGTCAATTTATTCACAGACTAAAACTCTGGACTGAACTTACCGGCGCTGAAGAAGATTCCATAATAACAAAAGAACATATCACAAGGGCAATTACAGGCTGGAATGGCAGGCGCGGCCTCTTTGACGCGGCAAAAGGTTCCCGTATTCTGCTTTTTAACCAGATAGAAGATAGAGAAGCGTTTTCCAATGCCGTATCTATCGCTTCGCTGCTGAAGGAACGCAGCTTTAAACTCGATTTGATTATAGCTGGCAGTATTAAAAATTCAATTTTTGAAAAGATATAGCTCGTCCGGCTGTGCGCCGGTTTTTTATCACCGGTTTTATCATTCGTATTACTCGTTTAAAATAACAAACGTAACACTACCGCACTTTTTGCACGGTAATGTTACGTTTTTTTGAAAAGCTTTCTGTTCCCGGTTATTTGTCTACAACTTCAAAATCGGCGTCTTCGGCAGGTTTTTCGCCTGCGCTGTTTGGCTGCGCGCCGCCTGGCTGCGGCCCCGCTCCGCCCTGAAAATCGCCGCCCGCAGGCCCTGCGCCCTGTCCGCCGCCGGCTCCCTGCTGCTTGTAAATTTCTTCGGCAATTTTATAAGACGCCTGTTTTAGCGCTTCTGTTTTTGCCTTTATGGTGTTTACATCACCGGATTCAAGCGCTTTTTTAACTTCGGCAACCGCCGCTTCCACAGTGGATTTTTCCGCAGCGCTAATCTTATCGCCCAAATCGCGCAGGTTCTTTTCTACCGAATAAACAAGCGTATCCGCTTCGTTACGCGCTTCCGCGCTCTCTTTTGCCTTGCGGTCTTCGTCAGCGTGAAGTTCAGCTTCTTTAACCATACGCTCAATATCAGATTCTGAAATTCCAGAAGAGCTTTCTATACGGATTTTTTGCTCCTTGCCGGTTCCAAGGTCTTTAGCCGACACATGAACAATGCCGTTTGCGTCAATATCGAAGGCAACTTCAATTTGCGGAACACCGCGCGGCGCAGGAGGAATGCCGTCAAGATTAAAATTCCCCAGCGTGCGGTTCTGGTTTGCCATTTCGCGCTCGCCCTGTAAAACATGAATCGTTACCGCGTTTTGATTGTCCGCCGCTGTAGAAAACACCTGGCTCTTGCGCGTGGGAATCGTTGTGTTACGCGGAATGAGCTTCGTCATAACCCCGCCTAAAGTCTCTATTCCAAGCGAAAGCGGCGTAACATCAAGCAAAAGCACATCCTTAACATCGCCGCCAAGAATACCACCCTGAATCGCCGCGCCAACCGCTACAGCCTCGTCCGGATTTACCCCTTTGTTCGGCTCTTTTTTAAAGAGGTCTTTTACAAGCTGCTGAACAGCGGGAATTCGCGTAGAACCGCCTACAAGCAGAACTTCGTCAATTTTATCCGCAGAAATACCGGCGTCCTTCATTGCGTTAATGCATGGCGCTTTTGAACGTTCAAGCAAATCGTCAACCATTTGCTCAAACTTTGCGCGTGTAAGCTGCTTTTGTAAATGCTTGGGGCCGGAGGCGTCCGCCGTAATAAAGGGCAGGTTCACTTCGGTAGTCTGAGAGGCGGAAAGCTCGATTTTGGCCTTTTCCGCCGCTTCGCGCAGGCGCTGCAATGCCATTCTGTCCGAACTTAAATCAATGCCGGAATCGTTTTTGAATTCGGCAATTAACCATTCCTGAATACGCCTGTCAAAGTCGTCTCCGCCCAGATGCGTATCGCCATTTGTGGCCTTAACCTCAAACACCCCGTCTCCAAGCTCCAAAATAGAAATATCGAAAGTACCGCCGCCCAAATCGTAA
>JAIRPU010000002.1 GCA_031256815.1 Spirochaetaceae bacterium | reverse complement strand
GGGCGGCGGGTATCGTTGTGCCGGTACTGTAATACACCTCGTACTGGCTTGCCCCCGCGACCGCCGTCCAGGCAAGCGTAAGCCTGGTGTTTTCCGCCGTTACAGTTGGCGCGGAAGCTGCGGCAATGGGGATGGCGCTTCTTGACGTGCTTTCGGCGCTTGCGCCTAAACTGTTTTTCGCCTTTACCCACACATAGTAGGTCGTTCCGTTGGTAAGGCCGCTAATCGTTTTGGAAAGCGTAGTAACATCGCCGCCGTTCTTTGCCGCGCTTGCAAACTCAGCGCTTGTGCCCAGATACACTTCGTAGGCATCCGCGCCCTCAACAGCATTCCACGATACGGTAAACTGCCCGGAACCAAGCGCAAGCGCAGGCTGGCCAGGCGTTTGCGGCGGCCCAAGCGAAGCCTGCGGCGTGCCGCTTGAACGCAGGCTAAAGCCGCTGCTTCCGGCGGCGTTCTTCGCCTTTAGCCAGATATAGTAAACAGTGTTGTTTGTAAGGCCGGAAATAACGGCGGAAGTGGCGGCAACATCCGCGCGCCGCCCCGCCTCCGCGCTGTTGTTTGTCGTCCCAAGCCACAGCTCGTAGGCCTGCGCGCCTTCAACCGCCGTCCAGTTAAGCGTAAGCTGCTCGTTCCCCGCCGTTACCGCAGGCGCAGCCGGAGCTGCAGGCGGGGCGTAAATGGCAGAAGGCGTGCCGTTTGCGCAGGCGCCAAAACCGCTTGCGCCTTTTTCGTTTTTTGCCTTTAACCAGAAATAGCGGGTTACGCCGTTGGCACATGACACCTCCGCAGAAGTTACGCTAAAGTCGCTGCCGTACTTCACTGCGCCCGCGCTGTTATCTGTTGTTCCCCACCATAGCTCGTAAGAAAGCGCCCCTTCCGCCGCCTGCCAGCTAACAAAAAGCCTGCCGCTTCCAGGCGTAACGGACGGCGCAGCGGGCGCGGCGGGCGCTTCGGCAAACGCGGAAGGCGTTCCGCTCGCAGAAGGACTAAAGCCCCCCGCTCCAAGACCGTTTGTCGCCCTAACCCAGAAATAGTAACGCTGACCGTTTTGCAGGCCGCTAACGGTGGCGCTTGTTTCGCCAAGCCCGCTTACCGCAGGGCTGGAAGACCGCTCCTGGTTTGTGCTGTAATACACCTCGTAAACAGAGGCCATCTCCGCCGGATTCCAGCGAAGGCTCATTTTACCGCTGCCGGATTCAAGTTCCGGTTTGCCGGGAACGCCGGGAGGAGAGGTGGCGGCGCGGGGTATTCCCGTCTGTGGCTGGCTTAACGCGCTTACAAGGCTTCCATTCTTCGCCTTTATCCAAAAATAATAAATTTGCCCGTTGAACAGGCCGTTAATAGTAGCGCTGGTGACAGATACCGTCTGCGCCGGGCTTGCCGGAGCGGCTGCGCTTGTGGAGTAATACACCTCGTACTGCGCAGCTCCGCCTGTAATCTCCCAGACAACGGTAAGCCGCTCAATTCCGGTAATTATCCGCGGCGCAGCGGGAGTGTCGGGCTCTGTGCCGGCAAGCCAGGGGATGGCCTTAACAGGCTCGCTAAAGTCGCCCTTTTTGCCGCCCATAACCGCCCTGACCCAGAAATAATAAGCCGTTCTGTTTGTAAGCGGGCTTACTATTGTGGTAAAGTTCCGGCCTGTCCAGAACGGCGCGGCAGGTATTGAGTTTGAGGTATTATAAAACACTTCATACTCGTATTCTTCGGTAATTAAAGCGCCCACAGGCAGCCAGCTAAGGGTAACAAGACCGTTACCCGCAACCGCCTTAACCCCGCCGGGCGCGCGCAGGCCCTTCTCGTAATAGAAAAACGAACCAAAAGAATCCGGCTGCTCGCACGAAATAAACAGCGCTCCCAAAGCCGCAGCGCAAAAAATCGCCGCAGCTAAAGCCCCAGGAAACGCAGCTCCCAAAAACTTCGCGCATGGCATAATCAAACGCGCCGTAAAATGCAAAAAAGCGAAGTTCTCCGCATTCTTTATAACTTTAATAGCTTTCATCGTTTTTCTCCTGTTAATAAAAATCCATAACGGTAACCAAGCGAAACAGAAAATGTCTGCCTGCGGTATTGCTGTACATCGTTTACCCGTGTAAACAAACAGTCGCCGTAATAACGGGCGTCCAAAAACACCGCCCCCTGCCCAACTTTAATTCCGGCGTTTATACCGGCCAAAAGGCCAAAGGTAGGCGAAAAATCATACTGCCGTTCAAGCCCGTCTTGCTTTATCATCATTTGGCCAAGCGGCAGCGTAAGCGCAGGGCCGGCAAAAACGGCAAAGTAAAAGATTCGCGGCGTCCAGGCGGCCTTTGCCAAAAGCGGCACGTTAAGTATGCCGGCTTCCATTGTTACCGAATCTCCCTCCGGCAGGACCGCCGCTATCTTTTCGCCGGAAAAAATGATTTCACTCTGCGCAAAAAAACGCAGCGGGAGTTTCATAACCGAAAACTCGAAAAAACGGTATTCAAACTGAAGCGCCGCCTCAAAACCGGTGGCCGCCTCCGCGTTTATATCGTCCCTGTTGGTGTTTATAACCGGAGTTTGCGCGGCAAGCCCCGCCCGCGCCCCAATGTAAAGCCGCTTGTTTTTCCAGTCTTCGGGGCCTGCGTTCCGCCGAATCTTCTTCTTCATCTGTTTGATTAACTCGCTTGACACTTTGTAAATACTCCTTTTGTCTTTCAGCTCTTCGAAGCTGAAGGATTCAGCGCGTGACGCAATGGGCATTTTGGTTTTTGTATCTGTTACCCTAAGTGAAAGTAAAAAATCGTGCGACGTTTTAACCAGCTCGCCTTCAAGCATATAATCATGAGTAAAATCGCCGGCCCTCTTACCCGCATCGTCCTGGTACAAGGGGTTTTCTGTTTCTTTTACAACTTTTCCCACATTATCCCTGTCAAACACCTCCAATCCCGAATTTCTTATAAAATCCTCGACCAGCGCGCTATGAACACTCCTGAGTAAGTAAGCTTCATCTTTGGAAAGCCCATGGTTTTCCGGGGCTTTCATGATAATTACGGGGCGCTGCTGCGCCGGAACTTGTGCAGGCAGAAAAAGCCAAAAATACAGCAGGCAGGCAGGCAAAAACCGCTTTCTAGTACCGTTTTTCATTGTAAATTCATCATAAAAAATCTGGTTTTAGTTTTATTTTATATCAAGTTACAGTTGATTGTCAACACCTACTTTTACCATAGAATTTTGAGAAATGAGGATAGCATTATAGACGCTGAAGACGCAAAAGCGCTGCTTGCGCATAATATAAAAACCGCCCGCAAGAAGATGGGGCTTTCGCAGGAGAAACTTGCAGAACTTATTGATGTTTCTACGCAAACAATTAACGATATTGAACGCCGGCGTTCATGGATAAGCGACAAAACGGCGGTAAGGCTTGCCGGCGCGCTGGAACTGGAACTGTTCCAGCTATTTACCCCTGTTCTGGAACAGGGCAAAATGGACAAAGGCTTTTCGCTGGAACAACTCGTTGTAAACTTAAAGCAAGACCTTAAATCAGATATCAGCGCTTATATTGACGCGCGCTTCAACAAATTTCTTAATTTACGCGAAAGCATCTAACTTGCGCGAAGGCATCTAACTTGCGCGAAGGCATCTAACGCCGCCTTGCCGGTATTTTGACCTTGCGCTATAGTAAAGTAAATGATAATACGCCGGTCCGCCGCGTTAAAGCTTACGATAGCGTTTATCGCGTCATTTTTTTTAATCTACCTGGGAACCTCTTTTGGAAGTTCAGGAATAAGCGCCGCGCAAACACTCAATGTTCTGCTAAATAAATTTTTTTTTGTCGCTTTAAACGATGATATTCCGCAGCGGACAGTAACCATAATTTGGGAACTGCGCCTTCCGCGCGTATTGCTGGCATTTTGCGCAGGCGGAGCGCTTGCCGTAAGCGGCGCTGTAGTTCAATCAATTTTGAAAAACCAGCTTGCATCTCCATACATACTTGGCGTTTCTTCCGGCGCTTCTCTTGGCGCAGGGCTCGTTATGCTCTCCGGCGCGTCTCTGCCATTTTTTGGCGTATGGACACTGCCCGCAGGCGGTTTTTTATTCGCCCTGCTTACCGTTTATTTTGTTATTGCATTTTCGGCACGGCTGGATAAAACAATTTCCAACAATACGGTGATTTTATTTGGCATGGTCGTTTCACTGTTTGTAAACGCGCTGCTTACAATGCTAATAGCGCTTTACCGCGAAGAACTGCGAAGCCTTATTATATGGCAGATGGGAAGCTTCGCTCTGCGCGGCTGGCCATATTTAAAAATGCTGCTCCCCTTTCTAATCTTGGGCTTTGCAGGAGTTATGCGCTGGACACGGGAAATGGACATTCTAACCTTTGGAGACGAACACGCGCTTTCCAGCGGCGTTGACACAAAACGGGTAAAACACTATTTGTTTTTATTTTCCGCGCTTCTAACGGGCAGCGCAGTTGCTTTAAGCGGAACAATAGGTTTTGTTGACCTTATTGCGCCGCACCTATCGCGTAAAATTCTGGGCTCGGAACACCGTTTTGTGCTTCCAATGTCGTTTTGCACAGGCGGCTTTTTATGCGTTACCGCCGACATTATAGCGCGCACCATAGTCGCCCCCTCCGAATTGCCGGTAGGCGCAATAACTGCGCTTGTCGGCGCGCCTTTCTTTATTTGGATTTATTTTAAAAAACGTCATGCATAGAGAATTTATCGCGCTTTGCGCCCCGGGAGCGGAAAAAACGCTCTGTAACGAACTGCGAAAGCTCTCTGAAAGCAGCGGCGCTGAATTTTCAATAAGAGAAACACGGGCAGGGCGCGTTAGTTTTTTTACAGAGCCGGAAAACATCTACCTTGCGTTAATGGGATTGCGCTGCGCAGACAGAGTGCTTGCCGTCCCCGCACGTTTTTCCGCCGGAGACTTTGACGAGCTTTTTGAAGGAGTCCGCGCCGCGCCGCTTGAAGAGTACGTCCCGCGCGATATGCCGCTTGTTATTGAAAAAGTAAAGTCATTCCATTCAAAGCTTGCCGCGCAAACCAGTATTCAGTCGGTAACGCACAAGGCGGCTGCCGAAAAGCTCTGCGCGGCGCATGGAATAAGGCGGCTTAACGAAGGGCCGGACGGCGCTGCGCTGCGCATTTATCTGGAAAATGACGAAGCGTTATTATTGCTCGACCTCTGCGGCGAACCGCTTTTTAAACGCGGCTACAGAACAGAAACCGGCGTTGCGCCGCTTAGAGAAACAATTGCCGCCTTTGTCGTGCTTTCGTCTTTATGGAAACGAAAACACCCGCTTTTTGACCCTTTTTGCGGTTCCGGGACAATAGCCATAGAAGCGGCGCTTTACGCCTGGGATATTGCGCCTGGGCTTAACCGGCGTTTTGCGCTGCAAAAATTGCTTTGCGCATCGCAAAAAGCCGAGGACGCCGCACGCGATTTTTTTAATCAACGAATAGATACAGAGCGGCCGGCGCGAATTTTTGGCAGCGACAGCGATGGCGCGCTTGTCGAAACCGCGCGGCGCAACGCGGAACGGGCGCTTGGAAAAGCCGCCGCGCAGCTGCATTTTGCCAAACAAAACGCAGCCGATGCGCAAAGTTTTGCCCAAAACGGCTATATAATTACAAACCCTCCCTATGGGCTGCGCATCGGCGACAAAGAAGACGCGGAACGCTGCGCCGCGGAACTTTCGCAGCTGTGGCGGCGTTTTGCCGGCTGGAAACTTGTTGCTGTTTCCTGCCACGAAGGTTTTGAATCTTTTTTTGGGAAAAAGGCCGAACGCTGCCGCGAGCTGCGCTGCGGCGCGATAACCCGCTACGCATTTGAATTTGAACAGCAAACATCAAGAATTGAAGATACAAAGAGTTTTAATCCGCCAAAAGAAAAAGCGCCGCAGCGCCCGCCGCAAAAAACAAACTGGACATGGTAGTGCGCCGGCCATTGTTAAGGCCTTGGTTAATGGCGGCCCGTCTTTGGGCAGACCGCCCGTCTTTGGGCAAGGCCGCCTGTCTTTGGGCAGGCCGCCCGTCTTTGGGCAGGCCGCCCGTCTTTGGGCGACTTTCAATAAAAAGCGCCGCCCTTAACAACAGCGCCGCCACTAACAATGGCCGGCGCATAAATCGAGTTATTCATAAAAAAAACTTGCGCCTGCTGTTTTGGCATGATAAAATCAATCTGTAATTATTTTGAATTTTGGAGGCGTAATATGAGTTCATTAAATTCTTTTGTAAGAGCAAAGCCGGCGCGCTGTATTGGCTGCCGTACTTGCGCTATTGCGTGTGTTGTAGCCCACGAAGGCAAACGTATATTCGAAATTGACCCGGACGGTTATGCGTTTAACCCGCGCTTGTTCATGGTTAAAACCGCGAAGCTTTCCGCGCCGGTTCAGTGCCGTCATTGCGAAAACCCCGCTTGTAAACAAGCCTGCACCTCAAACGCTATTTCTATAAAAGATAACGTTGTTGTTATTGACTCGAAAAAGTGTATCGGCTGCAAAAACTGTACCATCGCCTGCCCCTTTGGAGCAGTTGAAATTGTTGAAACTGCCGAAATTGCAAGTGACGGCACAAACCGCCGCATAGCCAGCAAATGCGACCTTTGCGCCGGAGTTGCCGAAAAGCCTTCCTGTGTGCGTGTTTGCCCCACAGAAGCGCTTGGACTTGTTACAGAGCAGGAATTCAGCGTTTCCCTTTCTGATAAACGCAAATCGGCTCTGGCAGGAAGCGCCGTAGCATAAGTAAACGCAAAAACCAAGCGCTAATTCCGCCTTTGCGGGCGCTCAACTTTTATAAGCTTGTGCCGTCCGCTAAAGCGGAAAAGCGCTAACGGCCGCTTACACGGCTGATTAAATCGCTCACCTGTTTTAGCCTGACCACACGCCCGCCGCCGTAAGCGCGGTAACGCTTGCCATCGTCTGAAAAAGCCGAAGCTTTTTCGCCAGGAAACGCCGAAAAGCGTTTTTGAGACCACACAAGAGATTCATTTTTTAAACTAACATTTAAACGTTTTGGGTTAAAATAAATAAAAGAATCGTGTACGCCGCGTTCTTTCTGCGGCGCTTCATCTGTTTCCTGCAAATAACGAATTACGCCATTGGAAAAATCAACAGATTGAATTATCGCTGAATGTGCCATTGAACCATCTTTTGCGCGAAAAAGAATTATATCCGCCGGACGCAGATTGCGAATTAAATCGTTTACCGCGACAATCTCGCGGCTTGGCGAATTGTAAAACGCCGTACCTGCGTAAACAGAAGGGTCGGTGCCCCTTGGAGCGCCAAGCGCGCGCGCAAGACGGCGGCCAAGATTCATGGAATTCTGTTTTGCTATAAACGAAAGTGTATGCCAAACAAAGCCGGAACAGTCCATGCCTGTCCATGCTATGCAGTAAAGATAGTTGTAAACATCAGGTTCTTCTATGCCTTTACCCGATACAAGCACATAGGGCTTGTGCGGAAGCCCGTGGTATGCGCCTGCCTTCATGCGGGCAATATCAAAAATATCCTCAGAAACAGACCAGCTTTGCGCGGCAATATCAAAAATGATTACTTTTTCTTTCCCATCCGAAAGCGTTTTAACATAGCGTTCAAAATCATCACCGGCTATTGTTTTGTCAATAACAGGCCATAGAGATGCGGCGTCCGCCTTGCCCTGCCCAAGCACCTCCCAGCCGCCCTGCACAAGCGAATCACGCTCGTGATTTTCGGCAAAGGGCATCCTAAGATTCATAATTTTACCGCCTATTATGTAACTTTTAAAACATTGCCTGTAAGCCAGTTCAATAACACTTTCTACGCCACCGCCCCAAACACGGGTTGGGTCTGCAAACGCCGCTATATAAGAGACGTCATCCTGGGCAAAAACGCTAAGCCCACCCAAAAACAGCAGCAAGGCAAAACAAATGCGGCGCATGGCTATTCTATATTTCGTAATTGTTCACGGATGTTTTCTATTGCTTCCTTCATTGGAACAATAAAGCGCGAAACCTCGTAAACAGGAGTTTTTGACGCTATTGTGTTTACTTCCCGCCCTATTTCCTGGCAAAGAAAATCCAGTTTTTTACCTGAAGTTTCGTTTGCGGCAACTTCCGACCGGAATTCGTCAAAATGGCTTTCCAGACGGGAAAGCTCTTCGGCTATTGTAAACTTCATCAAAAGGAACGCCGTTTCCGCAAGAATACGGTTTTCGTCCGCTCCTTCGATTTTTAATTCCAAAAAACGTTTTTCTATATTTGTTTTTATACGTTCTTCTACAAGCGGCGCATAAACTGCTATACGCGATTTTGCCTCTTCAATTTGAGAAAGAAGAGAAATTATATGCGCCTCTGTCCGCTTTCCTTCCTTTTCGCGTTCTTTTGTAAAAACAGCCAGAGTATTTAAAACAAGCGTTTCAAACTCCGGCCTGTATTTAGAAAAGTCAAGCCGCGCCCCTGCCTCCAAAACGCCTTCAAAACGCAAAAGGTCGCAAACGCAGAGCTTGCTCTCTATGCCGGCCTCTCCGGCGGCTTCTGCGGCAAGTTTAACGTAGGTTTTAAGCGCCGCCTTGTTTAATTTAAGCGGTATGGAATCTTTTTCAAAAACACGCAGGCCAAGCTCGATTTTACCACGCCGGCAGCTTTGGGCAATAAGCCGCCTTATATCGAACTCGAATTGGGCACATTCTTCAGGAAGCGCAAGATAAATATCCAAATAACGGCTGTTGTAACCTTTAATTTCTATGGAGACTTTAACTCCGCCCAGCTCGCCTTCAAAAGCGGCAAAACCAGTCATGCTTCGCATTGCATATATTTTTTTGCTATGGAAAGCGCTTTTTCCGCGGCAAGTCCGCGATACAGTTCAGGTTTTGAAAAAAAAGAGCCGGCGTCTTCGTTTTCGCCGATAATCCGGCGTTTTTTTAACTCAAATTCTATTGCTTTAAATGAACTTTCGTCCTGCTGCAGCGCTTCGCCAAAAGAAATGCCAAGCGATTCGGCGTTAAGCGTTATCTTTCGTATAATTTCATGAGCGTCTTTTATCCCGCTTTCCGCAAGCATTATATACGCCGGTTCCGCAAGAACGCCGCCAGGTATACTTCCAGAATCAAGATTTGCGGCCAAACGCCCGCGGTCAAAATCAAGCCCTTCAAGCACATTAAACATTCTTTGGGCAGCCATGGCAAAACCGGTTATATACTCTCCTGTAAATCTTTGACTTGCCGAGCCTGTAAGGTCGCGCTGATGTTCGCTAATCTGGTCAAGAAAAAAAGTGGTAACACGGGGCATAAAGGTCTTCCAAAGGCTTTTTATATGCTCGCTGTTCCATGGATTGCGTTTTTGCGGCATTGTTGAAGAGCCAACCTGAGAGGTCGAAAACCCTTCCCGAACTTCGCCAATTTCGCTGCGCTGCAAATGACGAAGGTCGTCGGCAAGATTTGCAATAATGCCAAACGCTATATTAATCTCCAAAAGAAGCCGTAAAAGATATTCAGGCTCTACTATCTGTGTGCTGTATTCAGAGGGCTCCAGTTCCATTTCGGAAAGAAAACGGCGTTCAAAACCCTCACAATCGCTGTAAATGAGCGTTAAAGCGTTATATGCGCCCACCGCGCCGGAAAGTTTGCCGCAAAGCGCTTTTGAACGCGCTTCAATTTCCTGCACACTCTTTCCAAGCCGCGCCGCAAAACCGGCAAACGCAAACCCCAGAGTGATTGGAACAGCGTGCTGGCCATGGGTACGGCCTACCTGCGGCGTGTACGCTTCGGATTTGGTTATTGCGCAAATTTTTTTAAGAAGCGCGCGCAGCAGAGGCAGAACCGCTTCCCGCATTGCCGCTTTTATCCGCCATGCCAGCGCGCTGTCGAGAATATCGGCGCTGGTCGCGCCAAGATGCACAAATTGCGCGGCTTCCGGCGGCAGCGCGCGTTGAACCACATTAACCAGCGCCCGTATAAAATGATGAGTGCGCTCTTCTTCGTCATAAACAGCTTCCGGCGTTATTTTTGTATGCAGTTCCATAAGCAGCTTGCGCAGCGCCGCCGTTTCAAGCCCGCGCTCGGCAAGATGAGCGCGGACAAGCGCCGCTTCCGCATAAACCGCGGAACGCACAGCCGCATCCTCGGAAAAATACCGCGCAAGCGATTCAAACAGCTCCCGCTCTGAACAGGAATATCTGTGGTCAAGCGGCGATATGTTCATAAAAACCGGTCTGACTTTTATCATATTATATTTATCGGCGATAAATCTGCGCCGTTATTCCCATTCTATAGTTGCCGGAGGTTTGCTTGATACATCGTAAACTACTCTGCCTATAGCCGGCACTTCGTTTGTAATGCGCGTTGAGATTTCTATAATGTCATTCATGTTAAAGTTATACACACCGGCCGTCATACCGTCGGCGCTGGTAACGGCGCGGAGGGAAAGCACCCAGCCGTATTTACGCTCGTCTCCGGAAACGCCAACGCTGCGCACCGGAAGCAGCACGGCAAACGCCTGCCAGATTTCGTTGTAAAGCGTTTTTTGCGTTAGCGGATTGCGTCGTTTTTTTAATTCTTCAATAAAAATAGAATCCGCTTCGCGCAGCGCTTCGCATTTTTCGGAATTGACCTCTCCCAAAATACGCACCGCAAGGCCGGGTCCGGGGAATGGGTGCCTGTGTAAAACTTCATCATCAAGAGAGAGCAGAGCGCCAAGAAGACGGACTTCATCTTTATAGAGCTTATCCAGAGGTTCAAGCAGCGCGCCTGCGGCGCGTTTGGCTTCTACAAGCGGAGTTCCTACATTATGATGAGTTTTTATGGTATGCGCCTTGCTGCCTACCCCTTTACCGCTTTCTATAAGGTCGGTGTAAAGCGTACCCTGCGCTAAAATATAATCTTTTGGTAGCGCAAGCCGTTCTACTTCCCTCTCCTGAATTTTAATAAACATATCGCCTATTATTTTTCGTTTGGCTTCGGGCGTTTCTACTCCGGAAAGCGCGCTTAAAAATTCATCCTGACATTGAATAATATGAATATTCTGCGCCCCAAGCGATTCAAGCGTCTGTTTAACCGCGGCGGTTTCGTTTTTTCGCATAAGCCCCGTATCCATATACATAAGATGAATGTTTTTTGCAGGCAGCGCTTTTAAGAGCAGCGCCGCAGCCACCGTAGAATCTATGCCGCCGGAAATTAAAAGAAGCACGGTTCTATCCGCCGCTTTTTGTTTAAGAGTGCCCAGAGTTTCTTCAAGATAGCTCTTTACAGACCAATTTGCGGCGCAATGGCACACATCGCGGACAAAAGCGCCAAGCAGTTCCGCGCCCCGCTCGCAATGGCTTACTTCAGGATGAAATTGAACTCCAAACCAGGGTTTTTCGCGGTGATAGACTATGGCAGGATAGCCTTTAGCGCTGGTTCCAATCTCAACAAAATTATTGGCAAGTTTTGTTATGCTGTCCGAATGGCTCATCCAAACGTTAAGGCGCGAAAGCGATTTTTTATTCATAAGAAGATTCCAAAGGTTTAAATCGTCCCGCCACAAAAAGCCGGAAAAAAACGCCATGGCATCCCAGTTAGGCGACTTCATGTCGGCAGGCGGCCTGTCTCCAATCCGCACTTCCACTCCGCCGGCTTCTCTTGCCGGAAGCGGTTGTACAGCGCCGCCTAAATCCACCGTCATAAGGTGGAGGCCGTAACATATACCAAGCAGGGGAAGATTACATTCGTAAATTCGCCGGTCGGCTTTTAAGCCGCTGCCGTTTACCGATTCCGGCGAACCTGAAAGGATAATTCCTTTAACGCCGTCTAAAATCTCTTCGGAAAGCGCGCTGTCGCCAGGTATAATTTCCCCGTAAATGCCAAGTTCACGAATACGGCGTCCTATTAACGCCGTTGTCTGACTTCCAAAATCCAGTATAAGTATATGTTCCGCCGCCATTGCTTTATTTTAACAGAAGAAGCGCCATTGTTCCAGCGGCGGGGAGCCGCGGGGAGCCGCGCCCGCCGGCGGTGGGCGCGGCCTCGATATGCCCTGCAAAAGCGCAAAGCGCT
>JAIRPU010000137.1 GCA_031256815.1 Spirochaetaceae bacterium | reverse complement strand
ATTTTCTAATTTGGAATTGCCTTCGGAATTGCCGGCTGCCGCGGACAAGCGCTTTACCTTTAATGCGTATATTATTAAAATAAAGCCGTTATGTTCGTGGCGGCGCTTTTGGAGAGTTTGTGTTTTTAGATAAAATCAAAAACGCTGTGCGTATCGAAACAGACCGTTCCAAACACGGACTTCCAGCGGCCGCCGTACATTCTTTTTTTGACGCGCTTTGTATGCCGGGGCTTTCGTTTATATGCGAATTAAAAAAAGCCTCCCCTTCAAAAGGAATCATTTGCGAAGACTACAAACCTGCAGAGTTTGCGCGCGATTATCAAACTGCCGGCGCAGCCGCAATTTCCGTTCTTACAGAAAAAAACTTTTTCTTGGGCGGAATAGAAGATTTAAAAACGGTTCGCGCTGCAACAAATCTGCCTGTTCTGCGAAAAGATTTTATTATTGACGAATTTCAGATTTTTGAAGCAAGAATTTTTGGCGCAGATGCAATTCTGCTTATAGCGGCGCTGCTTGATGTTAAAAAACTTTCCGCGTTTATTAAACTTGCAAAAAGCCTGAATCTAGACGCGCTTGTAGAAGTTCATAATAAAGCCGAGCTTGAAGCAGCGCTTAAAGCGGAAGCAAAAATAATCGGCATAAATAACCGCGACCTTGTAAGTTTTGAAGTGCGGCTGGAAACTTCATTTGAATTAAGCGACTATCTTTTTAATAAATTGAATCAAAAACTTCCGCTGGTTGCAGAAAGCGGAATAAAAAAACCTGAAGAAACACAGCTCCTCTCTGAAGCCGGTTTTGACGCGGTACTTGTAGGCGAAACTTTAATGCGCGCAAAAGATAAAAAAGCCATGATAAACTATTTAAAAGGAATATAGCAATGTGTACCGGAAATACTCAAAACAAATTAGACTGGGATGCGGTAATTGCTGTTTTAAAAGAATGGAAAGCACGGCAAAACGCGCCTTCGGTTACTACAATAGCGGAACGTTTTAAACATGACGCATGGGCAGTCCTCTCATCAACAATAATCAGCCTTAGAACAAAAGATGAAGTAACCCTTGTTTCTTCTGCAAAGCTTTTGGAAAAAGCGCCCTCTCCTGAAAAATTACTTGAACTTGACGCCGCGCAAATTGAAAAACTTATATACCCGGCAGGATTCTATAAAACAAAAACAAAAAATCTTATATCTATCGCAAAAACGCTTGTCAGCGCCTATAAGGGTAAAGTTCCTGCGCTTATGGAAGAGCTGCTTGCGCTGCCTGGTGTCGGGCGTAAAACCGCCAATCTTGTACTTATCGAAGCATTTGATATTGACGGAATTTGCGTAGATACGCATGTACACCGTATTTCAAACCGCGCAGGATGGCTTTGCTCCAAAACGCCTGAAGAAACCGAAACCTGCCTTAGGTCGATACTGCCGCTCCGTTACTGGAAAGAAATAAATCCTTTGCTTGTGCTTTACGGGCAACAGATTTGCAGGCCAATAAGCCCTTTTTGTTCAGTTTGTAAACTACGCCCGCATTGCGCGCAAAATGGCGTTGGTAAAACACGCTGATTTTGTTGTTTGCCCCTGTGTATTTAGAAGCGCAGCCGGCACATAGCAGATAAGGCCGGGCATACAGCGAACGGCGCAGACAAAATGCTGCAGGCATAAAAATTGCCTTCTTAGATTCATTAAACAACAGCAATTCTTAAACAACAGCTCAAAATAATATTGACTAAGCACAATAAAAACATTATCTATATGAAATGGAAAAACAAGACTCTTTTAATGCTGCAAGCAGGCTTGGAACTGCTGGTGTTGGCAAACTATTATTTCAATTTTCAATTCCCGCAATTACCGGAATGTTGCTTAATGCGCTTTATAATGTAGTTGACAGAATTTTTGTAGGACGCGGTGTAGATGAAATAGCGCTTGGCGGGCTTTCGCTTGTATTACCTTTAATGACATTAACAATGGCGTTTGCAATGCTGTTTGGAATTGGCGCGGCAAACATGATTTCTGTAAAACTTGGAGAACAGCGCAAAAACGATGCAGAACAATCATTAAATCACGGATTTTGGCTTCTAATAATTTCCAGCATTATTTTAATTATCCTGGAATTTGTTTTTTTTGAACAAATACTTTCACTGCTTGGAGCAAGCAGCGAAAGCCGCGCACTGGATTATGCGCGGCGTTATTATCGTATTATTCTTGCCGGAACTACTTTTTTTATGATAAGTTTCGGGCTTTCGCACTGTACGCGCGCGCAGGGATTTCCTGTTATTTCAATGATGGGAATGGTAATAGGCGCGCTTATAAACACCGTACTTGACCCTATATTTATTTTTATACTGAAGTGGGGAGTAGAAGGCGCCGCCTACGCTACTGTAATTTCATGGATTTTTTCTTCGGCATGGCTTTTATATTTTAGCATGGGACGAAAAGCGGTAGTCAGGCTGCATATTTCGCCGCCGCGTTTTAAACTGGCTATATCTATTGCAATTTTGGGCTTTGGCTCCGCACAGTTTTTATTGCAATTCGCCATGTCCAGCGTCCAGCTGCTTTTCAATTACAGCATGGGCTGGTATGGCGCGGCAAGGCTGGGGCAGAATGGCGGTGATATCGCAATTTCTGCCATGAATATTGTAGGTACTTTTACTATGCTTATTCTTATGCCTGTTTTTGGTATAAATCAGGGAGCGCAGCCCGTTCTTGGTTATAACTATGGAGCAAAGCAGTTTAAACGCGTTCGCAAGGCGTTTTTGGGCGCTATAGGAGCCGCAACGCTTATATGCGTTTTTGGTTTTCTTGTTGTAGAAATATTCCCGAATGCAATAGTTAATATTTTTACATCGGAGGATAAAGCCAGCTCAGCTATTCTTGAATGGACGCCATGGGCGCTTCGCGTAGCATGTATAATGCTGCCCTTAAACGGCTTTACAATTGTGGCTTCCAATATGTTTGTTGTAACAGGCAGGCCAAGAACCGCCATATTCCTTTCGCTTACAAGACAGGTATTTGCTCTTATCCCCGCTATTTTTATTTTTGGAAAACTTTGGGGGCTTACAGGCATTGTTTGGGCGATGCCCGTTGCCGACTTTATAGCGCTTTTGGCTACAGGCATCTGCACATTGTTTGAATTAAAAAAAATGTCTGTTCAAGCCTAAAATTATGTATGATAGTTTTATGGATTTAAAAAAAATCCGATAATAATCTTAACGATGAACAAACGTTTTTTTACTATATTGCTTTTATTTGCCGTCCTGCTTTCAGCTCATGCGCAGGAAGACGCCGCTTCCACGCCTGAGGCTGCCGCGGCATCTGAATTGCCAAATTCGTTCAGGCAGTTTTCTATTGGAATGAATATTGATTCGCTCAAAACTGCGCTTAAAGACGACAGCCTTTTTGTTTTTAGAGGCGACCAGGATGTTTCGTATCTACCTGTAACTGAACAAAATCTTGTGGAAAGCGCGGGAAGTTCATATATAAAACGGGCGTTTTTTCAACTTAAAGATAATGCGGTTTTTATAATGGCTTTTACGATGAATACGGAATTAATAGACCACTATTCAATATTTATGTCCTTTGTAAAAAAATACGGCCAGCCTTCTGTTCTTAATCCAAAAGAAGCAATATGGGAATCTGAATCTGTGCGTATATCAATAGAACGTCCGCTTGTTGTTAAATATATAGATAAAAAAGTCTTTAACACGCTTCTTGATAACTCAGAAGCACTGAATTCAAAAAAATCAGAAATACGCGACTCTTTTCTTGAAAACTTTTAATTCGCCTGTCTTAACAATTAAGCAATGCGCTTGCATTTCCACGCTGCCTATGTTATATAAAAAACATACGGCACAGGCGGAATTCGTCTGCGCGGTATATTTATTTCAGCTGGCGGCCAAGCCTTATGGAGTTAAAAAGAACAGTATGACACACAAATTAGTTAGCCCCCCCCCCCCCCGTAAACAAAAATATATAATAAATATCCGCGCCGGGGAGGCTTCTCCTTGACGACCCCGTTTTTACTTTTATTGAGAAACGCCGCAATAACACTCGGCATATCTGCATTGCCAATGCTCATTTACAGCGCATTTAATTTTTATTGCCGTGGAACCCGGCAAAAGTTAAAGCGCATACTGGTTTTACCGTCGGCGACAATTGTTTTATTGCTGTTTCTTTTTTCTATATACGAAACATTAAAGCACGAATCGCTTAGAACCTGCGCAGATGTATTTTTGTATTTATGCGAAGAAATGAACATAAAATTTATTGCCGCCGCTTTAGTAATTGATACCGGCCTCATCAGCATAATGAAATTTGGAATTATTGATATGTATTTTGGCAAATCGAATATATCAAAGGCGGCTTTATCGCTGTTATTGTTTCCGCTGTTTCTTATGTATGGTTCGTTTAGATTTAAGGAATTATATGCCATTGTCCCTGTTGAGCAGTTGATATTCCATGTTATGATGCCGGAAACCGGCGCAAACTTTAACATGTTATACGAAATAATTATATTATCTGCACTGGACACGGCGCTGCTTTTTTCGGCGTTAATTTTGATTTTTTCTGTTAATTTAACTTTAAAAAAAACCGGCAAAACAATTTGCTTAAATACAGGCAAAAAAGTACAATACATAGCGGAGCCGGTTTTTGCGGCGGTATGTATTGTATTGTTTTTTATCAATATGGGATTTTCGGCATATATTGTTTCGCACAGCAAACCGCCTTCAACATTTTACGAGGAATATTATATCGACCCCAATTCAGTAGAAATAACTTTTCCAAAGCGTAAAAGAAATTTGATAGTAATACTTGTAGAATCGCTGGAAACAGGTTTTTTAACACGGGAAAACGGCGGTGCTTTTAACGAGCATCTAATGCCGCAAATTGAAACTTTGCTTAAAACAAACATAAACTTTAGCGCGTCAAACGGTCCGGGCGGCGCGTATCAACTGCCGGGAACAGGCTGGAGTATTGCAGGTATTACCGCGCAGTACTCAGGCGTTCCGCTAAATCTTGGCTTTAAAGGAAACGATTACGGGAAGCTATTTAAACAATTTTTGCCTGGCGCTTCCAGCGTAGGCGATATACTTTACAAAGCTGGATACAAAACATATTTTTTTCTTGGCGCTGAAATTAAATTCGGCGGGCTTGATAAATACTTTGCAACACACAAAAATACAATTATATATGATTATAACTATTTTTCAGGCAACGGTTATATTCCAAAAGATTATTATGTGTGGTGGGGAATTGAAGACAGAAAAGTTTACGCATTTGCAAAAGATATAATACCTGAAATAACAAAAGCTGAGCCTTTTTTTATTACAATAGAAACCGCCGACACACATCCTCCTGCGATGTATCTTGACGCGGATGCGTTGGAAATTTTTAATTCACGCCAAAAAAATGTTTTATATTCAATGGACAGCCAGCTGTCAAACTTTCTTGCATATTTGGCGGAACAGCCTTTTTATGAAAATACAACAATTGTCGTTTTAGGCGACCATCTCTATATGGAATCGGATATTTTTCCAAATGATTTTAATTCCGGCATATCAAACAGATTTCCGTTAAATATATTCATCAATTCGCTTTTAAACGGCAGGTACAGCAAAAACCGTTTGTTTTCTCATTTTGATATATTTCCCGCGATAATTGAAAGCATAGGCGGCAGTTATGACGCGCCTGGTCTTGGGCTGGGGCGCTCAATGAATAAGGGCGAGCGAACACTGCTGGAGCTGCTCGGCGTTGACTATGTAAACAATGTTCTGCCGCAAAAATCCGCTTATTACAATAATTTGTGGACAGCCGTAGATTAGCGGCGGATGCCTGACAATTTTATGTGCTTTATGCTAAAATAAATAATGTTTATGGTAAAAGAAGGTTTGCCTTTTGTTATTATGCCGCTCGCCGGCGCGGCGGCTGTTTTTATTCTGTGCAATGGAATTTTGGGCGCTGTTTTTGGAAGCTTGCTGTTCATTATCGCGCTTTTTTGCGCTTTCTTTTTTAGAGACCCAAAAATCAATATTACAGAAGGCGAATCGCTTGTTATCTCTCCATGCAATGGAACAATCATGGAAATCAAAGAAGATAAAAATGAAAAAGTAATTCGCGTTTTTCTTTCAATTTTTAACGTTCATTTGCAGAGAGCGCCTGTTTCCGGCGTTGTGCGCGGCGTTGAACACCGCAAAGGCAGCTTCCTTATGGCCATGCACCCTGAAGCTTTTTTGTTAAACGAACAGAATATTATTACAATAGAAAATGAACGCGGTATTTTTATTGTACGCCAAATCGCCGGTTTTCTTGCGCGGCGCTGCGTAGCCTGGGTTAAAACAGGCGATGTTCTTGTTAAAGGCGGAAAAATCGGCCTTATAAAATTTTCTTCACAGGTCGATTTGCATTTGCCGGTAAATGCGGAGATTTGTGTAAAAAAAGGCGAAAAAGTTAAAGCAGGCGTCTCAATTTGCGCGCGTTTTGGCGAATAAAAATGCGTGTTCACGCGCTTTTTTATCTACATCGAGTACTGCTTCAAGTGTGGGCGCTTCCTGCCAGTCCAGCATAAGCGCATCTTCAACAACTTCATGAATTCGCGTAAACGGTATTTTGGCTTCACAAAAAAGAGCGACTGCCGCTTCATTTGCGGCGTTATAAACAATGCTGTAACTCATGCCTGCGCGCAGCGCATAATATGCAAGCTTTAGCATAGGGAAACGCTCCATATCTGGTTTTTCAAAACCAAGCGTAAGCGGCGCGTCCTGAGGCGCGTCAAAATCCAGGCGGGCAAAGGGGCATAGGCGTTTTTCCGGAAAAAAAAGCGCGTTATGCAAAGGCAGCCGCATATCCGGCATTGAAAGTTCAGCATAAATTCCCCCTGAAGAAACCCTTATTAAAGAGTGAACTATGCTTTGTGGGTGAACAGTTACGCTGATTTTCTCTGCCGGCATTGAAAAAAGACGCGCCGCTTCAATTACCTCTAAACCTTTATTTGCAAGCGTTGCCGAATCTATCGTAATTTTTACGCCCATATTCCATGTTGGATGCGCCAGCGCGTCTTTTAATGTAACACGCTCCAATTCCGCGGCAGAAAACCTGCGGAAAGGGCCGCCTGAAGCGGTAAGGATAATTTCTGCCGGCGCTTCATTTTTGCAATGCGCGTTAATAAGGTTGAATACGGCGCTATGTTCTGAATCCACAGGGATAATCATGGCGTTATGTTTTTTAGACGCGCTTTGAATAAGATGCCATGCCATAACAACGCTTTCTTTATTTGCAAGCGCAAGTTTTGCGCCGGTTTCCAGCGCAGCAAGCGAAGCGCCAAGTCCGGCTGAGCCTGCTATACCATGAACAAAAATATCGGCGCCGCAGTTTTTTATTGCCTCTTCTAAGTCCCCGCTGCCTAAAACGGTTTTTACGCCGGGAAATTCAAGGGCAAGAACGTCAAGCGCCGCGCGATTTTTATTCGCGGTAAACAAAACAGGCTCAAAATCATCCTTAAAAACACGAATAACATCAAGCGCGCTACTGCCTATGGAGCCTGTGGCTCCAAGTACGGCAACTTTTTTTTTCATTTTTTATGAACTTGAAGGATACAGTACAGCGCGTACAAGCCCCTGTTTCAAAAGCAGCGCCGTAATATTTTTTAATTTTTCAGCTGTAACCGCCTCGTAGAGCTTATTCCTTAAAAACAGCGTCTCCAGAGGAATTTCAAAAATTACCGCATAACTTACAAGCCTTCGCGCCACATAATTGTTCTGCTCCAAAGCGCTTTCCCATTCTTTTATCAAAGCATCTTTTGCTTTTTTTAAAGTTTCCTGATTTATTCTTCCTGCGGCAATTTTGGCAAGTTCAGCCTCTACCGCATTTGTAAGCTCCTCTACGCGCGCCGGAGAACAATTAAAATAAATTTCACCGCTAAGCTTGCCTGGCAGAGGCGTGCGCGCAAGTGAAAAATCCGGCCAAATGCCGTAAACACCGCCAAGTTTTTCGCGTATTTCCTGAATCAGAGTAATTTCTAAATACTCACTTAACACTTCGGCGGTCATTGCTTCTTCAAGATTCCATTCGTGACCAAGAAAGTGGCCAAGAAACACCCAGCTCTTGTCTTCTTTGCCTTTGAACAGCGTTTTATCGACAGTATGCGGAAACTCTATTTTAAAATCCGTTTTTGTATCAAACGGTTCGCCTTCCGGTATTGAAGCAAGATACGTTTCTACAAGCGGGCGCATAACATCAAAATCAATATTGCCCGTAAAACAAAACACATAGTCCGCCGGATTCCGGCAATACGCTGTCCAAAGAGCGGCCTTTTTCGTGTCGAGTTTATCCAAATCTTCAGGTTCAAGAGGCGACATATAAGGCGAATTATAAATAAGCCGCTGTAATTCTTCGTTAAAATAAGTTTCCGGATTTTCGCGGCGCTGTGTAAGTGTCGTTTTATATTCATCTTTAAGAATTTGCGCCATCTCTTCGTCATGCCGCGGCGAAGTAAAACCCATATAGAGGAGTTCAAAAAACACCGGCAGGTCGCCACGGGTACTTGTTCCCTCTATGCCGCGCGAAAAATATGAATTACTAAAAGAGAGTGAAACCTGCTTTCCGGCAAGCATTTTGTTTAATTTGCTTAGTTTATACTCGCCAATACCGGAAGCGGCGGCAAGTTCGGCTGAAAGTTTTGCCGAAATCAGCGCGTCCAGTGGAGCCGAAACATTGCCTCCGCTCGCAATCGCGCTTAAAACGATTTGGTCATTTTGATTGTTGGTTTGTTTTAAGAGCAGTTTTGCGCCATTGGAAAGAGTCCATATAACAACGCCGCTTGCCTCGTCTGTTTCTTCTTTTGTTATGCTGCCTGCACGCGGCGGAGTTTTTAACAGGGAAGAAGAGAGCGACGCCTCAGGCAAAGGTTGAACTTTTGCTTTTTTGGCCAAAACGACAAGCTCTTTAAGCTCTTCTTCCGAAGGAATTTCGCTTTCTTCAGCGCTGTTTGCCGTTACAAATACCAGTAAATCGTCGCCTTCAAAATAAGTTTTTATAATCGCGTTTAAATCTTTAGTGTCAATGTTTGGAAGCAGCTCGCGGGCGGCGTTAAGCTCCCATTCTATTCCAGGAAATGGTGAGCCGCGCAAAAAAAATTCTGTAAGAGAATCTATAAAATTTGCAGAGTGGCGTTTTTCTTTTTCTGCAAGCGCTGTTTCCATATCGGAAATTAACGTTTTTTTTGCGCGTTCAAGTTCGCTTTTATGTACGCCATAACGCAAAAGCCGTTCCTTTTCCATAAGCAGCGCAGAAAAGGCTTCTTTAAATTTGCCGCTCTTTGCCGCGCCACCCAGCGCAAAATGCAGTGAAGTGTTTACCGTGCGCCATTTGCCGGAATAAGCGCTAAAAAACGGAGTTTCGCTTTTATGCTCGGCGTCTGTCCAGCGCTCGGATATTATTGTATCTATAAGATTATCAAGCAGCGATTCACGAAAGTCGCGCAGCTTATTCCCTTCCGGCTTCCATTTCATTTTATAATAAAAAGAAATAAAAGTTTGAGTTATTTCATTGTCCGTCCAGCGTTTTGTAACAATAGAGCCTTTTTGAGGGGCAGGCAGTTCAAAAACAGGATTTGCGCCGGTATCTTTGTCCGGTTCAATCTTAAAATGCTCTGCAAGAGATGCTTCCGTTTTAGCGCCGTCAAAATCGCCGGAAAAAATTATTGCCATATTGGCGGCCTTGTACCATTTTTTGTAGAATTCTTTTAATTCATCCGCCGGAGCGCCTTCTATAACTTCCGGCAGTCCTATTGGCCGGCGTTCCGCATATTTAGAGCCTGCGAACAAAAGCGCCAGCAATTCACGCGAAGCGCGGTCACCGGCGCCCAGGCGCATCCTGTATTCTTCAAGAATTATCGGACGTTCATTGTTAACGTCTTTTTCAAAAAAATTTATTGCGCGTGTCCAGTCGTCAATTATAGCGAGCGCTTTTTCCGGCAGTTTTTTATTGCCCAATTCGTCAACTTCAACCGGTACTTCTATTCCATAAACAGTTCTGTCAAAAGAAGTGTAAGCGTTTACATCCGCGCCAAAACGCATTCCAAGCGAGCGTAAGTATTCAACCACTTCTGTTCCAGGAAAGCGTTCCGTAGAATTGAACGCCATGTGTTCTACAAAATGAGCGATTCCTCTTTCGTTTTCTTCTTCCAAAACCGAACCGGCATTAACCGCAAGCGTAATAAGCGCGCGGTTTTCCGGTTTTTTGTTTTCAAAAATAAAATACTTAAGGCCTGAAGGCAAAGTACCGTAACGCAGCTCAGGATTAAGCGGTATTTCGTCATCCGGCGCTCCAAGCGAGCCGTATTTTGCCGCGCTGTCTTTATCGCAGGCGGAAAAAAATATGCTTATTATTAATATTGGTATAAATACAAACAAATTTTTTTTTATCATTTTTTACCTCTGTACAATTTTTAATCTTTATTTTTTTCGTAAATTTCGTTAAAGCTTTCCGCTATTGTAAAAAAAACGTCTATTAAATTCGGGTCAAATTGGGTTCCGCGCCCTTCCGATATTTTTTCTACAGCAACTTCGTGCGTAAAACCCGGTTTATAACTTCGGCGCATTCTCAATGCGTCATAGACATCGGCAAGCGAAACTATGCGGGCAGAAAGCGGAATTAATTCGCCTTCAATTTGAAAAGGGTA
>JAIRPU010000136.1 GCA_031256815.1 Spirochaetaceae bacterium | reverse complement strand
TCGAAATTACCGCAGAGTGTTGTGGATGAAGGTTATACTATTGTTCATCTTGGTGATGGAAAACATAAATTCTTAAAATGCCTTGACGCTCTATATCATAATTTTGAAACTATTGATGACAAAGAAATTGTAGAATGGCCTTACCGCCCTAGCATATTAAATGATTTTTCTATTTCTGAATCAAGCATTTTGTCGCTAGCAAACAACCATAGAATTATGCATGATTTTCTATATCAGGATTTCAGTGCCGCGCCAAAAATGTATAACAGTGAAAGAAAAAATAGTATTTCATTTGAATATTATATTGGTAATGAAAAAATTAAAGTTGAAAATTTACAAATAGAAATAGATTTAACACTTGAATTAAATGGTTATGTAACAGTTTTTGAAGGCAAAAATACTCATCCAAATTCGTGGCTTAAAAATTTTAATGTTTTGCAGCTATATAATCCGTTTCGTTATTACTACAATCTACAACAAGAAAACAGACTGTCAATAAAAAGAATATCAGCGTGCTATCTTGTAAGGCAGAAACGAGATAAAAATTCTAATGTGCGTATATATAATTATATTTTTACGGATCCGCTTAATATCGCGAGTATAAAATTGCTGAAAAAACGTGAATATAGGCTCAATAAAAGGATATTTGAAGATGAGTAAAATTATAAATCAAATTTTTAATGAAGATGTGTTTCAAACTTTTAAACGTCTGGCTGATAATTCTGTAGATATGATCTACGGCGATCCTGATTACAATGTTGGCATAAATTACGCAGGAAAAAAATACACACAAAAATGGGATGAATATATTGATTGGTATATCAGATTGTCTCAAGAATGTTTGCGTGTTTTAAAACCAGATGGCAATTTATTCTTAATAAATTATCCAAAACAAAACGCCTATTTGCGGGTAAAATATCTTGACAATGGTGCCCACGATGTATTTGATTATGTATGGGTGTACAATACAAATGTCGGACATTCTCCAAAAAAATTCACAACAGCGCACAGGTCAATTCTACACGCAACTAAATCAAAATATAATAAATTTTACAAAGATAATGTTGCTGTTCCTTATCAAAATCCAACCGATAGAAGAATTAGACAAAATATTGCCAATGGTTCAAAAGGGCGTATGCCATACTCGTGGTGTTATTTTGATTTGGTTAAAAACGTTTCAAAAGATAAAACATTTCATTCTTGTCAAATACCGCTTAATTTAGTAGAAATGCTTATTAAAGCCTCAACACAGGAAAATGATTTGGTCCAAATTCTTTTTGGCGGTTCTGGTTCAGAAATTGTTTTGTGCAAAAACATCAAAAGGAATTTTATTTCCAGCGAATTACACAAACCGTATTACGATATGATAGTCGATCGTTTGAAAAATAACGGCGTTATAAAACAAGATTACAAATTACAATTAAGAAAAAATACTATTTTACAATCAAAAATAAATACGCTGTTTAATGAAGATGATAAATCCGCATCGGCATAACCCTATGCTGCGAAGCCGCCACAAATTGCTGACGTCTCAGACTTCGGAACCGCCCCGATGCTGTCGGATTGCACCCACCGAGGCTAACGTCCAAGACGTAACTCCTACTGTTACTTACGTAAGTCTGATTCCACAGAAAAGTCAAGGGAAGTTTTGGCAATTTATCAACAAGCCGACAAAACATTGCGCTTCATGTATTAACATATATTTTGTGTTGTGTTAAAATTATAACGCTATGGATAAGGCGGCAGTGGCGGGGTCTTTTGACCCGCCCACACTTGGTCATATAGATCTCATAACGCGAGCCTGCGCGCTTTACAAAAAAATTCTCGTTGTTATTGCCGAAAATCCGCATAAAGTCCCGTTTTTGAGCATAGATGAGCGTGTAATGCTGCTCAATGAGATTTTATGCGGCAAGGCGCGCGTAACGGTTTGCCCGCACGGAACGCTGCTTGTTGATTTTTTGCAAAATGAGGGGATAAAGCTGTCGCTGCGCGGAATACGCAACGAGCGCGACTTTGCTTACGAAGCGGATATGGCAAGAATCAATAAAATTTATTATCCTGAATTTGAGACAATTCTGTTACCAGCGCCGCCTGAAAAAACCCATATAAGTTCCGGCGCTGTACGCGAACTTTTATCTTATAACCTGGATATAAGCGGTTTTGTACCTGAAGAAACCGTGCGTTTTATTAACAGGAGGAAGGTGTGAAGAGTAGTTTAAAATTACGGGTTCGCACTTACGAGTGCGATGGATACAATCATGTAAATAACGCCGTTTATTTACATTATCTTGAAACGGCGCGTTACGAAATGCTAAAGGACATAAACTTTGATTACAAAGCTCTAATCGCGCTTGGTTACGGCGTTTTTATTTCCCGTGTAGAAATTGAATACAAAAAACCCGCGCTTGCCGATGATGAAATTACAATTGAAACATGGCCAATAAAAAAAGGCGCAGTTAGCGGCATTTTTGAACAGCATATTAAACGCGGGGAAGAGCTGCTCGCAAGCGCCAGGGTTACCTGGGTTTCTGTTGATTCAAATGGAGCGCCAAAAAAATTGCCCCCTGAATTCGATGTGGCAGGGCTTTTGCCTTAATTCGCTGTTTTACATAAATGGAGATGTTTTATGACATATAAATGCCCCGGCGCTGAAAATATACGCACCCCTACTCTTAAAACAAAGATATGCCCGGTTTGCGGAGGCGAAATCGACCTGTTTTCAATAGATATGCAGGGAACTTGCGAAAAGTGCGGATTTGTCGCGTATAACGACACTAAAACGTGCTTAAAATGGTGTAAATACGCGCGTGAATGTGTTGGAGACGCGCTTTATGAACGTTTTATGGAAAACGAAGCGGCAAAACAGGAATCCGCCGAAGATTCAACCTAGCTTAAATGCTGTTAAAAGATACAGACCGCAAAGAACTTGAACTTCTCTTTGATATTGCGCGAACCTTCGACAAGCACATTGAATTGCGAATGGCGCTGGCTCCCGTATTATCCATGATAGAGCTTAGGAAAGGGCTTACGCGCGGAATGGTAACGCTGTTAAACCGCGCTACAGGGCTCCTTAAAATTGAAGAAGCGGACGGGCTTTTGCCGGAAGAAAAAGAACGCGGTGTTTACAGGCTTGGCGAAGGGCTGGTAGGCAGAGTTTTTGAATCGGGTTTATCAATCAGCGTGCGGGATCTTGCCAAAGAACCAGGATTTTTAAATCGCGCAAAAAACCGGACAAAGCAGGATATGAGCGGCATGAGTTACTGCTGCGTTCCAATACGGCAAAGCGGTGCCGTTATAGGCACTTTAAGCGCAGAAAGACGAATTCCAGAAGACGCGCCTCTGGAGACAATAGAGAGCGACCGCAGCTTTTTGGAAAAAGTTGCGCTTATTATCGCCGATTCGGCAAAGCTTAGAGAGCGAATTCTTGAAGATGCAGGAGAAAAGAGAGAGCCGGCGGGCGGCAAAAAAAACGCGCCTTCCGGACGGATAGCGGCGGGCAGCGTGATTGTTGGTAATTCAAGCGCGCTAAAAGCGGTTTACGAGATGCTTGAACAGGTTGCGCCCAGCGATGCTACGGTACTCATTACGGGCGAAAGCGGTACAGGTAAAGAACTTATTGCGGCGGAGATTTGCAGGCTTTCAAAACGCCGTAACGCGCCGTTTTTTAAGTTGAATTGCGCCGCTCTGCCCGAATCAATAATAGAAAGCGAACTGTTTGGGCACGAACGCGGCGCTTTTACAGGAGCTTTACAGCAAAGAAAAGGGCGCTTTGAACTTGCCGATTCCGGTACAATTTTTCTTGATGAAATTGCCGAATTATCTCCGCCTGTACAGGTAAAGCTGCTTCGCGTACTGCAGGAAAGGGAAATTGAACGGCTTGGCGCTGCTCAAACAATAAAAGTAGATGTAAGACTTATAGCGGCAACCAATAAAAATCTTGATATAGAAATGCGCGAGGGGCGTTTTAGGGAAGATCTTTACTATCGTTTAAATGTATTTCCGCTGCATTTGCCGCCTCTGCGTGAGCGAAAAAGTGATATTATGCTTTTGGCGGATTATTTTACCGAAAAATATGCCGAAAAAAACGACAAGCGCATTAAGCGTATTTCGCAGAACGCCATAGATCTTTTAACGGCATATTCATGGCCTGGGAATGTGCGCGAACTGGAAAATTGTATTGAACGGGCTGTAATACTTTCGCGCGACACTGTAATTCACGCTTATCATTTGCCGCCAAGTTTGCAGAGCGCGGTTTCTACGCATACCGAACCTGCGGCGACTCTTGACGCGGCGCTTTCCAGGCTGGAAAAAGAAATGATTATTGAAGCGCTTAGCGTTAGCGGCGGAAATAAAAGCGCCGCCGCGCAGGCGCTTGGAATCAGCGAAAGGCAAATTGGGCTGCGCGTGCGCCACTACGGCATAAACTGGCGCTCCTTCAGGCATTAAATTCAACATTATTCTATTGACTCATTTACGCCGTTTTTTCTATAATCTTTAGAAAATCTATACTTTTAATAGGTTATAAAATTTTTATGAGGGTTTGTTATGATGAATAAAAAACTGAGCTTTGGGCTTGCAGTAACGCTGCTGGCTGCCGCGGCGTCTATTTTTGCCGCCTGCCGGAAAGGGAATCAAGCGGCTGCCGCCGGCGAAACAATCAATATCGGGTCAACCAATGAGCCGACTAATCTATCCAATATTGAGGGCGGAAGCTCCGGTATAACCGAGGCCTTGAGCGGTAATATATATGAACAGCTCTTCAGGCTTAGAGATGACGGTAAGGTTGAGAATCTGCTTGCGGAGTCTTACACCAAAAGTGATGATGGGCTTACCTATACGATTACAGTAAGGGAGGGGGTTCTGTTCCATTCCGGCAAGCCCTTTAGCGCGGCGGATGTTAAGTCCAGTTTTGAGCGTTTTACTGCGGAAAGCTCACTTGGAGCGCGAAAATCCAACTTCCGTATAGTAAAAAGCGTTCAGGCTCCCGATGAGCGGACGGTGGTTTTTACGCTGAATAATCCGTCTGTATCATTTCCATATACCCTGACCTATCTTTGGATTGTAAATACAGATGCCCCGGACTTGCGGACTGCTGAGGACGGAACCGGTCCATATACCCTGGAGAGTTATACCCGCGGCGCTTCGCTGAGCATGGTACGCTGGGATGGCTATTGGGGCGCTCCCGCAAAAAACAGCCGGGTGGTATTCCATTACTTTAACGATGCAAGCGCCATAAACAATGCCCTGTTAAGCGGCAGAATCGATATTATAACCACCGTCCAAAACCCCGATGCCCTGACACGTTTTGAAAACGACAGCAATTTTGTAGTAAACAACGGCGCTTCCACAGTCAAGGAACTTTTAGCCTTTAACGACCGCAAAGAGCCATTTAACAATGTACAGGTTCGCAAGGCAATTTATTCAGCCATTGACAGGCAGAAACTGCTTAACGCTATATGGGGAAAATACGGTACGCTCATAGGCTCTATGGTGCCTCCTACAGACCCCTGGTACGACCCTGCCCTGGTAAACGCGAATCCATATAATCCGGATTTGGCAAAAACACTGCTTGATTCCGCCGGATATGCCGGCGGCTTTGCCTTTACGCTGGATACGCCGGCCTACGACCCGCATCCGCTGGTGGCTGAATTTATTAAGAGCGAGCTGTCCAAGCTTGGCATTAACGTAACGATAAACCCAATTACCGCCGATGAGTGGTATTCCAAAGTATTCAAAAACCGTGACTTTGCCGCCACGCTTCAGGAACACGTGAACGACAGGGATGTGGTTTGGTATGGGAATCCTGACTTTTACTGGGGTTACAATAATCCTGAGGTAACAAAACTGGTGTCCGAAGCGGAGCGGGCTGCCACAGAGGATGAGCAGACCCAAAAACTGCTGGAGGTAAACCGGATTATTGCCAACGAAGCGGCCAGTGTGTGGCTGTACCTGTATCCGCAGATAGTAATTGCCGGCTCTTCCCTGTCTGGATACCCGCTTAATGGGCTTAACTCTCAGTTTTATGCGTATAATATCGTAAAAAAGTAATTTAACCATGTGTAGGTACCTGCTGCACCGGATATTTTTTTTGATTTTCTCGTTTGCGGCCGCGCTGCTTCTAATCTTTGTACTGCTTCGGCTTATGCCTGGAGACCCTGCCAATGCGCTGCTGTCTGTGGACGCAACCGCGGAACAGATAGCAGCGGCCAGGGCAAAGGCGGGTTCTGACAGGCCTTTGGCGGAGCAATGTGTTTTATGGTTCGCCGATATTCTCCGTGGAAATCTGGGTGAATCTTATATTTCCGGCGTTTCTGTTTCTGCCGAAGTGAAAAGGCGTTTGGGCGTAACCATTCCTCTTACTTTAATCTCTTTTAGCGTATCATTTTTGCTGGCCAGCGTAACCGGCTTTATCACGGCATATAAAAACAGGCGCTGGTATGCCACGGTTCTTACGGTATTCACCCAGCTAAACCTTGCAATACCGGCGTTTTGGGTAGGGATTATCTTCGTGTGGCTTTTTGCCCTGCGCTTCCCACTGCTGCCTTCGGGGGGCTGGCCTGGCGGCGGCTGGGGCGACCCTGCGGCCGCTGTGGAATCTCTGATACTGCCGGCGCTGACTATAGTATTTGTTATGAGTTCCAGCCTTGCAAGATATGTTCGCTCCAATGTTTTAAGCGTTATGGATTCCGGTTTTCTTATGGCCTCCCGTTCGCTTGGGTTTAGCCAGGTTAGGTCTTTTGTACTGCATGGTATAAGAAACGCTTATGTTCCGGTTATTTCAATTTTAGGGATGGAACTTTCATCAACGCTGATTGGAGCCGTGGTAGTGGAAAATGTTTTTGCGCTGCCCGGACTCGGTTCCATGCTGACCAAAGCCATTGCCCAGCACGATTATCCTTCAATCCAGGGGGTACTGCTGGTAAGCACCTGTATCGTCCTTTTTATCGGGTTTTTTGCCGATGTGGTTCAGAGGATTCTCGACCCGCGTCTGCGGAATCAGAGGAAGATAGAATAGTGAAGGCGAAAAAACGCTCTTTCAAACTCTATGCCGCTGTGCTTCTGCTGGCGCTTAGCCTGCTTGCCGCGCTGGTTTCGATTTTTTGGACTCCATATCCTCTGGACGATACCACAGGCGGGCGGCTTGAAGCGCCTGGGCCTTCCCACATTTTTGGAACCGACCGGCTGGGCAGGGATTTGGCCAGCTACATTATGGCGGGTATAAAAATTGCCTACATGGTGGGGCTAAGCGCTACGCTTATCGCGGTGATTCTCGGTGTCAGCGCCGGTTTGCTTGCGGCATGGCTTCCGCAATGGGCTGACCATGCTGCGTCATCGGTTTTTGATGTGTTAATTGCCTTTCCAACGCTTCTTTTGGCGATGCTTTTGGGGGCGGCGCAGGGAAGAAGCGCATGGACGGCGATTTTATCTATCGGAATAGCCTGTTCCGCAATTATCGCCCGCCTTACACGTATTCTGGCAAAGCAGGTTATGTCAAAGTGGTTTTTTGTCAGCGCCATAACTTCGGGGACGGGAAAAGTCGCCATTACCTTTCTTCATATCCTTCCAAACATCTGGCAGGTTTTGTCGGTAAACGCCGCGGTTATTTTCGGCGTTTCTATCCTTGCCGAGGCGAGCCTGTCCTATCTTGGACTCGGCGTTCCTCCGCCCAACGCTTCTCTGGGAAGGCTTTTGCAGGAGGCGCAGTCAACGGTATTAACGTCGCCATTGGGCGCTGTACTGCCCGGTCTGGCGATAATCGTCATGGTTGCCGGCGTGAACCTGCTGGCGGATGCGATACGGGATATGATTGATTCGCATGGGACGCGGTAAATGGGGCGCGGTAAAATGATTCTGGAAGTCCGTGGGCTTTGTGCCGAAACAGAAAGCGGAATTTCACTGCTTCGCAATCTGGATTTTACAGTGGACGAAGGGGAAATCGTGGGTATTGCAGGGCAGTCGGGTTCAGGAAAATCGCTCACCTCGCTTGCCATTATGGGGCTTTTACCAAAAACTATCCGCGTTCGGGGAAGCATTGTGCTTGCGGGGCGTGAAATAAGCGGTCTTGGGGAAGGGGAGCTGAACAAAATCAGGGGCGCGTATGCTGCTATCGTGTTTCAGGAGCCGGGCGCGGCGCTTGACCCCCTTATGCCCATGGGCAGACAAATCGCCCTTGCGCTGAAAAAACACAGCGCCCTGCGGGGCGCGAAACTGCGGGAAGGGGTGTATACACTTATGGAAGAAGTGATGCTGAAGGACATTTTCCGGCTGGCGCGTTCATTTCCACACGAGGTTTCCGGAGGGCAGCGGCAGCGCGTTGCCATTGCCATTGCGCTTGCCTGTTCTCCAAAACTGCTAATCGCCGACGAGCCGACCAGTTCCGTTGACGCACAGGTTCAAAAACAGCTTCTCTCTCTTATTGCAGACGCGGCTGTGCGGCGGAATATGGGAGCGCTCTTTATTACTCATGACATAGCGGCGGCGCGTAAAATTGCGGGGCGGATTTTGGTTATGAAAGACGGGCGCATAGTGGAGGAAGCTTCCGCAGAAAAACTTATTGAAAGTCCGCAGCACGAATACACCCGCCTGCTCATAGAAAGCGTTAAACGCCTGGATATGGCGTTAAAGGCGCGGCGGGCATGAGGGAAAGCGGCGCGGTTTTTGAGCTGGAAGGAGTCCGCTTCGGTTACAAAAACAAAGAGATATTAAGAGGCATAAACCTTACGCTAAAAAAAGGCGAAAGCTTAGGCATTGTGGGTGAATCTGGCAGCGGCAAAACTACGCTTCTTTCGCTTCTCCTAAGGCTTGCAAAACCGCAGCGTGGTTCAATTTCTTTTTTTGGACAGCCTTTTGAAGCGATGAACCGGCAGGATATACGAAGCTTCCGCGCCAGAGTACAGCCGGTTTTTCAAGACCCATATCTTTCGCTGGATCCGTCCCAGCGCATCGAAGGCATTGTAGGTGAACCGCTGGATTCCCTAAAACTGGTTTCGGACAAAGCCGAGCGCCGTTCAAAGATAGCCGATGCGCTGGAGAGAGCCGGCATAGACCCGGGCGCAATGAGACGCTTCCCCGTGGAGTTTTCCGGCGGTCAGCGCCAGCGCATCGCCATTGCCAGAGCGCTGGTATGCGAGCCTGAAGTGCTAATCGCCGACGAGCCTGTAAGCGCTCTGGACATAATCACTAAAATTGAAATTCTCAACTTGATTCGAGAGATAAAGGAAAGCCGGGATTTTACCCTTATCTTTGTTTCCCACGACCTTCCCGCTGTAGCGGATATTGCCTCACGAATTGCGGTAATTGACCGTGGAGAAATAATCGAAGACGCTCCGGCGGGCGAACTGCTGGCATCTCCCCGGCATGAGCGTACCAGGCTGCTTTTGGAATCAAATATAGAGCTTTAAAGCAATTCTGAATTAGAAAAATGATGAAACCGGCACGGTTTTATATATACATTCAGGGTATTTTTGGCGCATTTTTGCCGGCCGGCCGTCTTGCGCCGCAGGCGTGTGGCTGCGCCGCGGCTGCTGCCGGTGGCAGTAGCCGCGGCAGCGCTTCGCGCGGCCTTATCGCCAGCCGCGGCCTTATCGCCAGCCGCGGCCTGCGCGTTGCGCAGGCCGCGGAACAACGGCCGGCACACCGCAGATGCGGTGTGCCGGCCTCTACATTGGCGCTTCTGCCTCCGGCAAAAAACGCGCTTTCCGCTCCAATTTGCTTCGCTTCGCTTGCAAATTCCGCTTCAATCGCTTGCGCGTTTGCGGCAGCCAGGGCTGCCCCCGCCCGCGAAACGGCACAGCCGACACGGGCGGGCATGGAAAACAGGCCTGGTTAGGCAGCCCGCGCAAAGCGCGGCCGCCTTCGGCGGCCTCAATCGGCAGCCGGCAAAAGCGCGGAGTGCTTTTGCGGTCGTGCGACACCCGTGCCGCTTCGCATTGCGGCAGTGCCATGCCAAGCATGACGCTGCCTTATTTGCCGCCCCCACTCTGCGCT
>JAIRPU010000125.1 GCA_031256815.1 Spirochaetaceae bacterium | reverse complement strand
TTTTATATTGATAATACGGTTTATTGGATACTGCGCAAACTCAAATATTTACACTCCATTTTGGCGTATAATTGATTATATAACGAGGCCGGTACACTACAGAATATCCCGCATATTCTTCCGTTCGCGCATTGTCCACTACCAAGCAGGACTAATTATTTCTATAATCAGCTTACTCGCGTTATATATATTGCTCGATATTGGTTATCTCGCCGGCAGCAGCTATCTTCGCGCCCTGCCATTTTAGAAATTTCTATGGTTTTTCCACTTTTACCAATTCCAGTTTGAATACCAAAAAAGTATTAGGCGGAATAACATCGCCGGCACCGCGATCTCCGTAAGCAAGCTCCGGAGGCAGCACAACGGTACGCGCTTCGCCCGGCTTCATATCCAAAACAGACTGCTCCCAGCCGGGAATTACTTCGCCATTTCCGGCCTTAAATACAAACGGCCCGCCGTGCATATTTGAAGCGTCAATAGTTTCACCCGATAAAAATGAAAGATTATAGTTTACAGAAACATTCTGCCCGGACGCCGGCTTGTCGCCGCGCCCTTCTTTTGTAATTTCATAGTATATGCCGGAATCGTTTTTTTTCATTTTTGGAAACATGGTTTCGATTTGTTTAATTGCTTCAGCTCTTGCGGCTTCGTTCTCCTTACGTTTTTTTTCTTCAATCTGCGCAAGAAAGGTATTAAACTGTTCCTGGCTTGCGTCAAATTTTTTTGCCGCGCTGCCATTCCGAATTATGGTTATTGAATTAATTTTATCGCCCTGCTCTATGGCATTTACAACGTCCTGCCCTTCTACCACATGACCAAAAACGGTATGCTTGCCGTCAAGCCACGGCGTTTCTGTGTGTGTAATAAAAAACTGGCTGCCATTTGTTCCAGGCCCGGCATTGGCCATCGAAAGCACCCCGGCATCTGAATGTTTAAGCGAACTGTCAAACTCATCAGGGAACTGATACCCGGGACCGCCGGAACCATTTCCATTAGGGTCGCCGCCCTGTATCATAAAATCTTTTATTACACGGTGAAAAGTTAATCCATTATAAAAAGGTTTACCCTTAGCCGCGTCTAATTTGCCTTCGGCAAGTCCGGCGAAATTAGTAACCGTCAGCGGCGCTTTTTCGTATTCTAACTTAACGATAATATCGCCGCGCGATGTAGCTATTTTTGCAAAAACTCCGTCTCCCAATGCCGCCTCCTTACCGCAGCCCAAAACCGGTAAAAACGATATCAGTAATATAGCGCAATAATTCTTTATAGTTTTTCTATTCATACAAGATAGTTATGACACAAACATAAATAAAAAACAAGCCTGTCCGCCGCATACAAATTTATTACCAAAATCTGTCGTATGGTATATAAGAATACGGGTGGTCGCTTTCGCGCGCGGCGCTTATATCGCGGCGGTCTTCCGCAATTATATCTTCTAATTTCCAAACGCCATCTTCGCCCGCGCGCATATATATCTCGCCGGCCAGCTCCTGTTCACGGCCAATATATCTGAACAAAAAAGTCGTACTGCCGTCAAGCTCTTCCCTACCCCCTCCAATCCGGCACTTTCGCGGCGAGACAGCGGCAACTTGTTCAAGAAACTCTTTACGCACATCCGCCGGCAAAACAACAAACGAAGCGGAATCTGCCCTGCCCTGCTGCGCCTCGTTAAGGACGCGCCGCGCATAATTATAAGCCTCCGGCACAGCTTCACCTGCGCCAAGTTTGCCTATAGAAAGATCCAGCGGATATTCCGGAACAGAAATAGGCTCAGGCCTCCTTATAGACTCTGGAATTGAGCCTGTCTGCTGCGCTGAAAATAAAGCTATCGCAAAAGCCGCAAAAATATTAAGAAAGCGTTTTTTTCCCATGCTTTAAAGCGGCTTTACAAATTTTGCATATTTTTACTTTGACTTCGCCAGATTCATGTTCATAAAGTACTTTTACACGCTCTCTTTTACAAACCGGGCATACTCCACGCCCATTTGATACAAGCTCTCTTATTCCCTTACCACGATGCGCTTTAGCCATTTAACTCTCCTTCTTTGTTTTTTTGTCTTTTTCGTCTTTATCGCCAGAGTTAAGCACAAAGTCCACAAGTTCAAGAATTACCATCTCGGCGGCATCTCCAGAACGCGCCCCAAGTTTTATAATACGGGTATAACCGCCGGGCCTGTCCTTCATCCGCGGCGCAATATCAGTAAAAAGTTTTGCCACAATGCCTTCATCGTAAAGGCGCGCCGAAACAAGGCGGCGGTTATGAACCGAATCTACTTTAGCCCGCGTAATAAGCTTTTCCGCACGGCGTCTTACTTCAAGCGCTTTGGCCTTTGTTGTTTTAATACGCCCATATCTGAATAAAGAACCCGCCATATTACGAATAAGCGCCTTTCTGTGCGCCGCCATTCTTTCAAGCGGATTAAAACCTCTTTTATGCTTCATCTTCGCTCCCCTTCTTGCCTGTCCCCAGTCTAATGGCATTGCGCAACTCGCTTACATTTGTAATACCAAGCTGCAAATTCCATTCGGCAAGCCGTTCTTTTATCTCTTGCAATGATTTTTTACCAAAATTTCTGGTTTTGTTAATATCATCTTCGCTTCTGCGAACAAGTTCACCAATAGTAGAAATATTGGCTATTTTTAAACAATTTGAAGAACGAACCGAAAGCTCAAGCTCCTCTACTTTAGTATTAAGAAGCGCGCGTATTCGTTCATTATCTTCTTCGTTATCATCATCATAGATAAAATCATCTTCATCAAAATTTATAAATACCGAAAAATGTTCTTTTGCTATTTTAGCAGCTTCGGCTACGGCATCTTCCGGTCTGACTGTTCCGTCTGTCCATACTTCAATAATGAGTTTATCGTAATCACTGCGCTGTCCAACACGGGTTGGTTCAACACTATACTTAACTTTAGTAACAGGTGAAAAAATCGCGTCCATAGGTATGGTTCCAATAACCTCAATATATTGAGCGTTTACTTCGGAAGGCACATAACCGCGCCCCATATCAAACTGAACTTCCATTTCAATATTTGCGTCATCCGCCAAAGTCATTATATGAAGTCCGGGATTACAAATTTCTACAGAGCCTTGTGCAAAATCTTCACTCTTTACTATGCGTTTACCTGAAAATTCGTAGGATACAACTTCCTGCTCACAATCTTCGGGAAGCTTTAAGCGTATCTGTTTTAACTTTCCAAGTACTTCAAGTGTATCTTCAACAATATTTGGGATAGGTTCAAATTCACTGGAAATCATCTTAAGCGTATCACCTGAACGCGAAGTTATTTTAACAGACGTTATAGCGTATCCCTGAATTGAAGAAAGCAAAACACGGCGAAGCGTATTACCCACAGTAGTCCCAAAACCGGACTCAAATGGCGCTGCGCTAAACTTGCCATAGTTAGGCTCTTTAATATCATGTTCAAAAGATGAAACACCTTTAGGGCGTTTCCATCCCTTCATAAGGTTCTTACGGGCCATTCATGCTCCTCTCTGCATTCAGTATCTTATTTTGAATAAAATTCAACTATCATTTGTTCTTTTATATCAGCAAGGTCGGTTATGTCGCTCCGCCTTGGCGAAGACAAAAATTTACCCTTCATAGCGTCAGGGTCAAGCTCAAGCCAGGGCAGAACGCCCGATTTACCAAACTCTCTTAGAGCATTTTTTATTACGGTAAGGCTCTTGCTGGATTCTTTTACAGTAACTTCGTCGCCAGGCCGCACCAAATAAGAAGGTACGTCAACCAGTTTGCCATTTACGCGCAAATGTCCATGAAGCACAAGCTGACGCGCCTGCGAACGGCTTGCCGCAAAATGCATTCTGTAAACAACGTTATCCAACCGTCTTTCCAAAAACACAAAAAGATTTTCGCCTGTAATTCCAGACATTCTCAATGCGCGTTCAAAAAACAGATGAAACTGCTTTTCCAACATTCCATAAATACGGCGAAGCTTTTGCTTTTCGCGTAACTGAATCCGGTAATCACTCGGCTTTACGGTACGTTCTTTTGGGTCCTTACCTGGCGCGGCGCGTTTACGGTTTATTGCACACTTATCGCTGCGGCATCTCTCGCCTTTTAACATAAGTTTTTTTTGTTCCGCCCTGCACATTCTGCAAACAGGGCCAGTATATCTTGCCATACTCTAAAAATCCTCCGTTAGATGCGCCGTGTTTTACGCGGTCTACAGCCATTATGCGGTATTGGAGTTACATCGTTTATTGATTTAACCTTAATTCCAAGCACTCCAAGCTGCCGGATAGCGGCCTCACGCCCCATTCCAGGCCCTTTTACATAAACATGAACCTCGCGTAAACCAGCCTGCATAGCTTTTTGAGCGGCGGTTTCGGTTACCGTTTGAGCGGCAAACGGCGTAGATTTTTTCGCGCCGCGAAAGCCCAAACCACCTGAACTCGCCCAGGAAACGGCATTTCCCATAAGGTCGGTTATAGTTACAATCGTGTTATTAAATGTCGCCTGTATATACACGTTTCCTTCGTATACCGACTTTTTCTCTTTTTTGCGTTTAACGTTACCAGCCATTGCCGCCCCCTACTTCTTCTTTCCTGCGACGGTTTTCTTTTTACCCTTGCGCGTCCTGGCATTTGTCCGCGTACGCTGTCCACGAAGCGGCAAGCCCTTGCGATGCCTAAGCCCACGATAGCAGCCTATGTCCATAAGCCGCTTGATATTAAGGGCGGATTCAGTACGCAAGCGGCCTTCAACCTTGTATTCGGTTTCCAGTAACTTGCGTAATTCTCCAAGCTCTTCCTGCGATAGTTCATTTATAAACCTTTTACGGTCTATATTCGCCTTTTCGCAAAGCTTAACCGCCGTCGCTCGTCCTACGCCGTAAATATACGTAAGAGCGATTTCAAGATGTTTATTCGGTAAATCAACACCGACAAGACGCGCCATCTTCTACCCCTGCTTCTGTTTATGTTTGGGATTCTCACAAATAATACGAATAATCCCATTACGTTTAATAACTTTGCACTTGTCGCAAATTTTTTTAACGCTTGTGCGCACTTTCATAAAAACTCCTTCAACCCATTCTATTCAAAACCGTGTTATCACAGTTTTGAATATCTGTTTTTGTAACAATATATTCAAAATTCGATTCCGGTAAAATCACATAAAAATTATGCATAAAAACCACCATACAAATAACTGCCATAATACCGCAGACCGGCGTAAACGCAGTTCTGCATCTTAAAAACCATGTTCCAAAACATCATACAAACCTTCCGAAACAAAGTATGTGTTTAGAATATAGGAAAAGATTATGTTGCTCAAGCTCAAACATAGAACTGATTATAGGTTCCTCCCTCGAAGGCGGCCTTTTTTTGTTAAACCTTCATGATGGTGCATCTTTAAAAGCGCTTCAATTTGAGACATTGTGTCCAAATCAACACCTACCAAAATAAGAAGCGATGTTCCCCCCATTAAATATGAAATAGAAGGAGGAAAATCAAATGCCCATTGCACAATTGTTGGAATTATGGCAATAAGCGCCAGATATAGAGAACCGGGAAGCACAATACGATTTAAAATCTTTGTTAGATATTCTTCAATACGTTCAGTGCGAATACCCGGAATAGAACCGCCGTTTTCGCGTATATTTTTGGCAATTTCTATTGGATTAAGCGAAACCTGCGTATAAAAATATGCAAAAAAGATGATTAGCAGCACATATAAAATATTGTAAGCCAATCCGCGCGGACCCAAAAATTGAGCGACCGCATTAAGCGCCGGAACGTTTCCTCCAATAGTTGATGCAATTTGAATTGGAAATGTTAAAATTGACGAAGCAAAAATAACGGGAATTACTCCTGAAGGATTAATCTTGAAAGGAATATAAGTATTTTGAGCGCCGTACATCTTCCTTCCTACAACACGCTTTGCGTAGTGAACCGGTATTTTTCGCTGTCCCTGCTGTTCAAACACAACCAGCGCTACAACGGCAACAAACATAAAAAGCACTACAATTACAAATACAAGATTAAGATTTCCACGCCGCACACTGTCTACAAGTTCCCAGACAGCGCTCGGAAGCCTTGCAACAATGCCGGCAAAAATTAAAAGCGATATACCATTGCCAATACCGCGCTTTGTAATTTGCTCGCCCATCCACATTAAAAACATTGTACCTGTTGTAACAGTTAAAATGGCAAGCAGTGTAAAAGGCACCATCCCCATAGAGAGAAGTTCCGCGCCGCCGGCCTGACGTGTTATGCTCTGCGCGTATTGCGTTACGGCAAATGCCTGCACAATGCAGACAATTACCGTCCCATAACGTTGGTACATCTGTATTTTTTTACGGCCGCCTTCTTCCTGCGAAATCTTTTTTAACGCGGGAAAAACAATTAACAGCAGCTGCATAATAATCGACATTGAAATATACGGCATAATTCCAAGCATAAACACAGAAAAATTCGTGAATGCGCCGCCGGCAAAAAAGTCTAAATAGTCAACAATTGCATTGCCCGTATCCCGCTGTTCATTAAAAAAGTTTTTAAGAACACTTATGTTTACACCTGGTATTGGAAGTACGGCTCCCAAACGGAATACAAGCAACATAATTAATGTAAAAAAGATTCGTTCACGAAGCTCTTTTACCCTGAACATACCAATTATAGGATTAGTCATGCCGTTCCTGCCGCCTTTTCCGCTGTTCCATCATTGTTTTTTGCGCCGGAACGGGCAATAGCCGCCGCAACGGTTTTTGCTTTGCGTTTGGCTTTTTTACCGGTTCCAGGAGATTTTTCTTCTACCTCCGCAATAGAACCGCCCGCTTTTATAATTTTTTCTTTTGCCGACCCTGATAAACTGGCAATATTAACTGTAAGAGATTTTGTAAGTTCTCCCGAACCCAAAATTTTTACCGGAGTATTACCCTTTACAAGCCCTTTCAGGTAAAGCGAAGGAACATCTACCGTGTCGCCCTGTTCAAAACGCGCGTCAATTTCGCCAATATTAACTATCTGATACTCTTTTTTAAACGGATAATTAGAGAAACCCCTGTGAGCGATGCGCCTGTATAAAGGCATCTGACCGCCTTCAAAACCAAGATAAGTTTTTCCTCCGGAACGGGACTGCTGCCCCTTATTGCCCTTGCCGGCGGTTCCACCGCGACCTGAGCCTTGACCGCGCCCAACTATACGCTTTCGTTTATTCGCTCCCTCAGGGGCATGTAAATCAAAACTGTGCATTCTCAAAACTCCTAAAAACTAAATAGTGACGCCAGGCTGACCAAACAAACGCCAGTTCGCTAAACATTACTTACCGTAACAAGATGCGCTACGCGCTTTACCATACCCAAAACAGCCGGATTCGCGTTCTGCACTACAGAAGAACCAATTTTACGAAGTCCGAGAGAACGCACCGTGGCGCGCTGCGCGGGAATAACGCCTATTGTACTACGAACCAGGCTAATTTTAATTTTCTTTTCCGCCATACTACCCCCATATTTCCGAAACAGGTTTTGTTCTGTCTCGCGCAACTTTTCGAATATCCATCATTTGACGTATACATTCAAACGTCGCTTTTACTACATTGTATTGACTGGATGCGCCTATTGACTTGGAAAGCACATCCGTTACGCCGCCGGCCTCCATAATCGCCCGCACAGGCCCGCCGGCAATTATACCGGTTCCGGAACAGGCAGGTTTTAATAGCACCACAGACGATTTAAAAGTCCCCTGTATACTGTGGGGAATGGTACCATTTTTTACAGGAAGCCGCACCATGTTGTGCTTTGCTTTGTCCATGCTCTTACGCACCGCTTCGGATACATCGTTTGCCTTGCCAAAGCCCCAGCCCACATTACCCTTGCGGTCGCCAACAACAGTAAGCGCAGAAAACGAAAACCGCCTGCCGCCCTTTACAACTTTTGCTGTACGATTAAGTTTAACAAGCTTTTCGACAAATTCTTTATCGCGGTCTTCACCACGCCCTCTGTCGCGGTCCCGTCCTCTTTCTTTTTCGTTTTGTTCCATAAAAACCTCTAAAACACCACTCCCGCAGCCCTGGCACCATCGGCAAGCGCCTTGATAACCCCATGATATAAATAACCGTTGCGGTCAAAAACTACAGTCTTAATTTGCTTTTCAATAAGCCGCTTTCCGATTGTATCGCCTAATTTTGCGGCGCCATCTTTGTTTGGCTTTATGGCAGAAAGCTCTTTTTCCAGCGTAGACGCCGAAACAAGCGTTCTGCCTGCCACATCATCAATAACCTGCACCGAAAGGCTGCGATTACTGCGCGAAACCGTCATTCGAGGACAGGCCGGCGTACCTGAAATGCGCTTACGGATATGAATTTTCCGTTTTATACGTGAGCGCTGCTTATCATTCATCTTTCGCAACATATCTATATCCCTTTAATTTACTTTACGCCGGACTTACCGACTTTACGTCTTATATGTTCTTCTTCGTATTTAATTCCTTTGCCTTTGTAAGGTTCTGGACCGCGCAATTTGCGGATTTCCGAAGCGAACTGCCCAACTCTCTGCTTGTCTATTCCCGCAATAACTATCCGTCCGTTTTGTTCAACTGCAACGGAAAGTCCTTCCGGTATTCCTACACAAACTTCGTTTGAATAACCAAGGTTCATATTAAGGAGTTTGCCATTTACCTCGGCACGGTAGCCAACGCCGTTTATCACCAAAGCGCGGCTCCAGCCTGAAGAAACTCCAATAACCATGTTGTTTAACAAATTCCTGTAAAGGCCATGATAAGCGCGGGTTTGTTTTTCGTCATTTACACGTCCAACTACAATCTCAGCGCCTTTATTATCGAATGTTACCACATCGTGATAATACTGGCTTAACTTGCCCTTTGGCCCTTCAACTACAATAGTACTATTGGCAAAGGCGACTTTTACGCCGGAAGGCACCTTTACCGGTATCTTTCCAATACGCGACATATTAAATTACCCCCGCATTAACACGCCAAACAGCGCGCTTTAAGCAACAAGAAAAAGCGATTACCAAACCGTGCATATTATCTCGCCGCCCAACTGTTTTTCCGCCGCTTTTTTTCCGGTTGTAACCCCCATTGATGTAGAAACAATGAGAGTGCCATACCCGTTAAAAACACGCGGCATTTTTTTATAACCCACATAAACACGACGCCCCGGCTTAGAAACTTTTTGAAGCCCATGTATAACAGGAAGCGTCTCTTCATCATATTTCAGATAAACACGAATACACGCCTTTCCATCTTCCCTGTTGAGTTTTTTAAAATTCCTTATATACCCTTCGGTTTTAAGAATTTTGGTTATCTCTAATTTAAGCTTTGAAGCGGGAACATCAATGCTCTCATGCTTTGCCATTCCGGCATTCCGAAGTTTGGTTAGCATATCCGCAATAGGGTCAGAAACACTCATAAGTCCCTCCCTCCTACCAGCTGGACTTGGTTACGCCGGGGATTAACCCTTCGCTCGCCAATTTACGGAAACAAAGACGGCACATCTCAAACCTGCCTATATAACCACGCGCCCTGCCGCAAATTCTGCAACGGTTAACCTTTCGCGTCTTATACTTAGGCGTCCTCTGCGCCTTCAAAATCATTGCCTGTCTAGCCATGCTTGCTCCTGTACCCTAAACTATTTTCTAAACGGCATACCGAATTTCGCAAGAAACGCCCTGGCGTGCGCGTCGGTTTTTGCCGTTGTTACAATCACCACATTCAAGCCGGAAACCCGCTCGATTTTATCAAAATCAATCTCTGGAAAAATAATCTGCTCGGTTATACCAAGCGCATAATTACCATGTCCGTCAAACGCATTGGCGCTTATGCCGCGAAAATCTTTAACACGCGGAAGCGCAGTATTTACAAGCCTGTCAAGAAATTCATACATCATCGCTCCACGCAAAGTTACCTTAGCGCCAATTTCCTGACCTTCGCGAATTTTAAAATTCGCTATACTCTTCTTAGCTTTTGTCTTAACGGCTTTTTGGCCTGTAATAATCGTAAGCTCCTCAACTGCCGCATCCAGTAATTTTTTATTGGATATAGCTTCTCCCACTCCCATAGACACAATAATCTTTTCAAGAGACGGCACTTGCATCATCGTTTTAAATCCAAGCTCGGAAAAAAGCTCAGGCGCTATCTTTTCTTTGTAAAGCTTTTTTAGTCTGGGAACATATCCGCCCGGAGCAGCGCTGCCGGAACTACGCCCGGCGGCAGCCTTCGCAGATTTAGTTTCAGCTTTTGGCGCGGTTTTTTTTGGCCCCGTAGCTTTTGGACTTTTCGTTGCCCCGCCGCTTTTAACTTCTTCTTCCGACATTACACTTCCTCAATTTATTATAATCTTATAACGCATCGCCGCATTTTTTACAGACCCGCGTCTTTTTTTCGCCATCTATTTTATAACCAAGCCGTGTTGGACCGCATTTTTTGCAAACCACCATTATATTGGACACATGAAGCGGCGCTTCCAGTTCGATAATACCGCCTCTATCGTTATTATTACGCTTTTTCTGCGTTTTTTTAACGATATTTGCGCCTTCGACAAGCACTCTTTCCTTATCGCGAAGAATTTTCAGTACTCTGCCGCGCTTGCCTTTATCTTTGCCGGCAATAATCTCAACCGTGTCCTCACGTTTAAGTTTAAATTTATGCTGCTTCGCTATCTGTGCCATAACCACTCCATATTATTCGCGCAAAAACGCAATATTCACAAGCGCGGACTCCTCCGGACATCAGAGTACCTCCGGCGCAAGAGATACTATTTTCATATAGTCCTTTTCACGCAGTTCACGCGCCACAGGACCAAATATACGTTTGCCCTTCGGGTTTTTGTTAGTGTCAATTATAACACAGGCGTTATCATCAAAACGAATATAGGTACCATCAGGTCTGCGATATTCCTTGTGGGTGCGAACTACAACAGCCCTCTCTACGGTACCTTTTTTAACAGAAGAAGTTGGCAACGCTTCTTTTACCGCAACCACAATTATATCGCCGATACTCGCATAACGGCGTTTTGAACCGCCTAAAACCTTAATACACTGAACTATCCTTGCCCCTGAATTATCAGCAACATTAAGGAATGTCTCCACCTGTATCATATAAATCACTCCAAATTACTCTATTAAAGATCTTTAAAACTTCAGGCTATTTTACCCGCTCCACGATACCGGTAAGCCGCCAGCATTTTTCTTTACTGATGGGCCTACATTCAACTACACGCACACGGTCTCCGGTACGCGCCTCGTTTTTTTCATCGTGCGCCTTTATTTTCTTTGTCCTCTTAACATATTTTTTATAAAGCGGATGCATTGTGCGCGTCTCTATGGAAACGACAATAGTCTTGTCCATTCCGGTAATCTTACCCTGTTCGTCAACGCTTTTTTTGTTCTTAACAATGCCAACAAACTCTTTTTTACCGCTTTTTTTAGCAATTTCTACCACGCCCATCTCCTTAACCCTGAACCTTAGCGCCCGCTTTTTTGTCTTTTTCATGCTGATATATAAGCGTATTAAGCCGCGCAATTTGACGGCGCATTGTACGCTTCTGAAGCGGGTTTTCGACATGTCCAACGATGAGTTTAAAACGCAACTCCAAATATTTAATTCCAAGTTCGTTTCGCTTTGTCTTAAGCTCTTCGCAAGTTAAACCACTAAAACTATTCTTCATACATCAACCTCCAAGCTCAAAATCAGCGCGCGCCACAAATTTAGTCTTAACAGGCAACTTTGCTCCGGCGAGAATCATCGCGTCTTCTGCAAGTTTTTTATCAACGCCGCCTAATTCAAACATAACAGTACCAGGTTTGACTACCGCCACCCAGTACTCAGGAGCGCCCTTGCCTTTACCCATTCGGGTATCGGCAGGTTTTTTTGAATATGGCTTGTCTGGATAAATACGAATCCAAAGTTTGCCGCCACGTTTAATATGCCGGTTCATGGCGACACGCGCCGCCTCTATTTGCCGGTTTGTTATCCACATTCTATCAAGCGACACAAGGCCAAAATCTCCAAACGCTACCGTATTACACCGCGTAGCGCAACCCGGCATATTCCCGCGCTGGACTTTTCTGTGTTTAACCCTCTTAGGACTTAACATTTTATACCTGCCTTAATTCCTCAGTTTAAGAAGCCGCCGCTTCGTCGCTCTTTGAGCGGGCCGGTTTATCACGCCGTTTGCGAACTATCGCTCCGGCATCTTCTTTCTGTTCTTTACCGTACTTCATACCGTTAAAAACCCAAACTTTAACGCCAATAGCGCCAAAAGTTGTGTGCGCTTCGGCAAAGCCGTATTCAATATCAGCGCGAAGTGTGTGAAGCGGAACCCGACCCTCTTTTGCTTCTTCAGTACGCGACATTTCAGCGCCGCCCAAACGTCCTGAGAGCCTTATTTTAACACCCTGCGCATTGCCTTTCTTTATTGCATTCGAAATTGCCTGTTTCATTGTGCGGCGGAAAGAACCGCGCGCCACAAGCTGGCGTGCAACATTCTGCGCTATAATCTGGGCGTTATTGTCAGCGTTTCGCACTTCTTTAATTTTAATCTGAAGTTTTTTGTTTGGCACAAGCTTTTGAAGCTCTGTGCCTATAGTTTCTATGTTTGCGCCTTTTACACCTATAATTACACCCGGCCGCGCCGTATGAATCACTATGGTTATCCTCTGCGGATGGCGGATAATCTCAACTTCGGCTATATCGGCACCTTTGGTTTCCGGCATTTTTGTCAAAAACACACGCAATTTAATATCTTCATGCAAAGTTGCCGCATAGTCTTTTGGGTCAACATACCATCTGGAAGCCCAGCTCCTGTTAATCCCTATGCGAAGCCCTATAGGATTTACTTTCTGTCCCACTTATTTACCCGCCTTTACCGTTTCGTCAACAACAACAGTTATATGACAAAGTCTTTTTAGAAGCATATCTGCCCTTCCCCGTCCGCGGCACCAAACACGCTTCATACGTGGGCCGTCGTCAATAAACACGTCTTTTATATAAAGCATATCTTCCATAAGCCGTTTGTTAAACGAAATCGCGTTAGAACCAGCGGATTTTACCGCTTTCCACAAGAGTTTAGCGCCTTTGTGCGGCATATTCTCAAGAGTAGAAAGCGCCTCTGTATAAGAACGGCGGCGAATCAAAGAAGCTACCGGACGCACCTTATAAGGGGATGCGATAATAAATTTTGTTACCGCACGATAACCGGTATAATGATGAACAGACTTTTTCTTAGACATAATTAACCTTTTCCCGCCTTTTTATCCGAACCGGAATGACCACGAAAAATCCGCGTTGGGGCAAATTCTCCGAGTTTATGACCTACAAGGTTTTCTGTTATATAAACAGGCACCCAGCTCTTGCCATTATAAACCGAAATAGTTCCTCCGACCATTTCCGGAATAATTGTTGAGCAACGCGAGTAGGTTTTTATCATTTTTCTATCCGTAGACTTGCCAGCCTCAAGCACCTTTTTGTAAAGAGACTTTTCTATAAAAGGACCTTTTTTAACCGATCTTGACAATCCTATCCCCCTACTTCTTTTTTCTGCTTACTATAAAACGAGACGAAGGTTTGTGCCTGTCTCGCGTCTTGTAACCCTTCGTAGGTTGTCCCCAAGGGGTTACAGGATGAATTCCCTTACTTTTTCCTTCGCCGCCGCCATGCGGATGGTCAACAGGATTCATTACCATACCGCGCACAGATGGACGCACTCCAAGCCACCTGTTACGGCCCGCCTTGCCTATTGAAACATTCATGTGGTCTTCGTTGCCAACAACTCCAATGACAGCATAACACTTTTTAAATACCATTCGTGTTTCGCCTGAAGGCAGTTTTAATGTAACATAATCGCCCTCTTTTGCCGCAATAAGCGCTCCGGTTCCGGCCGAACGCGAAAGCTGAGCGCCCTTGCCCAAAGATAACTCTATGTTATGAACAATAAAGCCAAGCGGTATATTTTCAAGCGGCAGCGCATTTCCCGCCTCTATCGGCGCTTCCGGACCTGAAATTATTTTTGAACCAACTTTAAGACCTTTCGGCGCTATAATATAGCGTTTTTCTCCGTCTGCATAGACAACAAGCGCTATGTTTGCGCTTCTGTTCGGGTCGTATTCTATCGTAGCAACCTTGCCCGGAACTCCTGTTTTATCGCGTTTAAAGTCGATAATCCGGTAACGGCGCTTATGACCGCCTCCCTGGTGGCGCACACTGATTCTACCCGCCCAGTCGCGTCCTGCCCGCTTGGGCAATCCTTCTGTAAGCGATTTTTCCGGTTTAGAAACAGTAATTTCCGAAAAATCAAGGCTCTGCCATGCCCTCATTCCGGGCGTATATGGCTTATATGTTTTTAATCCCATATTCTATTCCTTAAACACCCTCAAACAGGGCTATTTTTTCACCTTGTTTTATAGTAACGATGGCTTTTTTCCATTCAGGAGTTTTACCTGCTTTGTAACGCAGCCGCTTGGGTTTTCCAGGCACATTCATTACATTACAGGAAACCGGCGTTACCTTAAAAACACGGCGAACAGCCTCTTTAATTTGAAGCTTGGATGCACGAGGGTCGACCTTAAACACATATTTGCAGGATTCGCGCATATTGTTGGTCTTTTCCGACAGCACAGGCTCTACAAGTATTGTTTCGTAGTTCATTTACGCGCCTCTCCATAGAATCCGCTAAGTTTACCGGCCACACTTTCCTGCATAAGCACCTTTCTGCCATAAAAAAGAGTGTGCGCCGAAAGACTATCATAACTTAAAAAGTAAACGTTGGGGATATTCCGTCCTGCGCGTTTAATAAGCCTGTTTTTTTCAAGACTTTCCTGCGTTTTGTTATCATCCAAAATGATTATTGTACGTTCAGGCTTGCCAAAATTTTGAAGTATTGCCGCCAAATCCCGCGTTTTACCACTTTCTATATTAAAATCTTCTATAAGAGACAAGGTTTCAGACTGCGCCTTAAGGCTTAAAATTGTTTTAAGCGCCAGGCGTTTTGCCTTTTTGGGAATACTAAATGAAAAATCGCGCGGTTTTGGGCCAAAAACAACGCCGCCGCCAACGAGAAGCGGCGATTTTTTATCGCCGCGGCGCGCGCGCCCTGTTCCCTTCTGTTTGTAAGGTTTTGCATTGGAACCATGAACTTCACCGCGATCTTTACTGCAAGCAGTTCCAAGCCTGCGGTTTGCAAGTTCGTTATTTATTGCATACCAGATTACATCTTCATTTACAGGAAGCCCAAACACAGCATCGTCAAGCTCTATTTTTTTTATTTCTTCGCCTTTAGTTGAATACAATGTGCCTTTCATTACGCCCTCTGCTTTTTTACCGCCGGTCTGACAACGACAATCCCGTTGTTAACTCCGGGCACTGCGCCGCGCACAAGCAAAAGATGATTGGTTTTATCTATCTTAACCACACGAAGGCTTAATTCTGTAACACTCTCCCGCCCCATACGGCCTGGAAGCTTTACATTTTTAAAAGTCTTGTGCGGATATGTAGACTGGCCTGTAGAACCGGGTTCACGATGAAACTTAGAACCGTGACTTGCGCGCCCGCCTCCGAATCCCCACCTTTTTACAACACCCTGAAAACCTTTGCCTTTGGAAATTCCACGAACATCAATGTAACGGCAACCCTCAAGAATTTCTTCTCCAAGAGAATCGCCTATATTACATTCCTTTCCAAAATTCCGGAATTCTTTTATATGTTTTTTGGGTTTAATACCCTCTGGATATTGCCCTAAACATGGTTTTGACACACGTGACTCTTTGGCGTCATCAACGCCGAGGAGTACGGCATCGTAACCGTCTTTATCTTTTTGTTTTTGGGCTATAACGGTGTTTGCGTCAACGCGAATTACCGTTACCGGCACTAAATTCCCGTCATCGTCAAACACTTGCGTCATACCCACCTTCCTGGCCAGAAGCCCTAACATACTTCGCTCCCTACATCACTGTTTAATTTCGACATCAACGCCAGCCGGAAGTTCCAGCTTCATAAGCGAATCCATTACCTCTGACGAAGGCTCAATTATATCGATAAGACGCTTGTGAGTCCTCATCTCAAACTGCTCACGCGACTTTTTATTTACATGAGGCGAGCGCAGCACGGTAAACTTGTTTATCCGCGTGGGCAGCGGGATAGGACCTGTTACCTTTGCTCCCGCTTTAACCACAGTGCCGACTATCGACTTTGCGCTCTGATCTATAAGCTCTACATCAAAGCCGCGCAACCGCACACGAATACGTTCTTTGCTCATTACATCCGCCTATTCAATAATTTCCGTAACTTGGCCGGACGCTACAGTCTTACCGCCTTCGCGTATAGCAAAGCGCAGGCCTTTTTCCATTGCTATAGGATGAATCAATTCGCCTATTATTTCGGTATTATCACCAGGCATAACCATTTCTTTTCCATCGGGGAGTTTTACCGTTCCGGTAATATCCGTTGTTCGGAAGTAAAATTGCGGCCTGTAGCCTGTAAAGAAAGGTGTTTTACGCCCGCCTTCTTCAGCGCTAAGACAATAAATCTGACCTTTGAATTTGCTGTGCGGAGTGATAGAACCGGTTTTTGCAAGCACCTGCCCGCGCTCAACCTCTTTCTTTTCTATACCGCGAAGCAGCGCGCCTATGTTATCACCGGCCTGACCTTCGTCAAGAAGTTTGTTAAACATCTCTATACCGGTAACCGTAGTTTTTTTTGTCGGCTTTATACCGACGATTTCGATTTCTTCGTTAAGTTTAATAATACCGCGTTCAACTTTGCCGGTAACAACTGTACCGCGCCCTGAAATTGTAAATACGTCTTCAATGGGCATAAGGAAAGGCTTGTCGCTGTCGCGCACAGGATCCGGAAAATAAGAATCCATTGCCAAAAGCAGCTCGTCAATACATTTAACAGCCTCCGGATTATCCGGTTCTGACATGGCCTTAAACGCCGAGCCTTTTATTATAGGGATTTTATCGCCGGGGAAGCCGTTTGTAGTAAGCACATCGCGCACCTCTTCCTCTACAAGCTCTACAAGCTCCGGGTCTTCAAGCTGGTCAATTTTGTTTAGAAAAACAATCATATTTGGAACGCCAACCTGACGCGCAAGGATTATATGCTCGCGTGTCTGCGGCATTACAGAATCGGGCGCGGAAACAACCAGAACCGCTCCGTCCATCTGCGCTGCGCCGGTAATCATGTTCTTTATATAGTCGGCGTGCCCGGGACAGTCGATATGAGCGTAGTGCCGCTTGTCTGACTGATATTCAAGATGCCGCGTATTAATCGTTATACCGCGTGCCTTTTCTTCAGGCGCGTTATCGATTTCATCGTATTTCATAACCCTATCGCCATATTTTTTACCACAATGCATGGTGATAGCCGCTGAAAGCGTCGTTTTGCCGTGGTCTACGTGACCTATCGTGCCGACGTTCATGTGAACTTTCGTTCTGTTAAATTTATCTTTTGCCATCGTGCTCCTCCTTCAATCTTTTGGGCACTCAAATTTTATTTCGCGGGAAGTCTAACACAACACGAAAAAACGCGCAAGCCCCCCTATAACATTTAAGGGAACACCCACCGCAAGCGGAATGAACAGACAAATTGCCGTGTTCCACCTGTCCCATGGGACAACTATAAGCTGCCGCCCGAAGCACCCGCGCAACGCCGGACGCTTCGCATCCTAGGGGAGTTTCTGTCCCGAAGTATGATGAGTGGTTTGGACACCCGATGAACTGATTATACCGCCGTTAAAAAAAATGTCAAGTGGGGTGTACGTGTTTGTTTAAAATGCCGTATCGCCGCGCAACCCCAACGGCCGGCGTGGGAGCGCACAGCCTCGAAACGGCAGGGTGTGTCGTATGACCAGTGAAACCACATGATTGGGGTAGACTGTAAGTAAAACTGTCTGCAATTTGATACGCCGCGAATAGAATTTGGCGGCCACACACCCGCCGCCACACAAAAAAACGCCCTCGAAAGGGCGGTTTGCTGTACGGCGCTTTGTTTTCAAAGCGCCGCGATTAGCGTCGGAAGGCGCTATTACTATTATTTTTTATAAATCTTTACCATACCGTTGCCTTCGCGGACACCGGCCTGACCTGAAAGGTTGGTCATTTTGGTGGTATCGGCGTAACCGGAACCAGCGACGCGGCCGGCGCAGAGGCTAAGCGCTTTGTTAGTATGAAAGTGAGCATTATACCTGTTAATGATGGTAGGGGTACCTTACTGTATACGGATAATAATCCAAGTAATGATGCTACAACTAAATTGGGCGTTGTCCCCGCCTTCGCTGTCAAATAGCCTTCAGGCTGTTTGGCAAGCGCTCTTGCCTCCCGCGCTTTATGCGCGGGGCTTGTGGGCGCTTTGTGGCGCTGGTTTTCAAACAGGTTAACGCAAATAGGAGGCCGTTTGGCCTCCTATTTTTTTGCGCGGGGGCAACGCGCAGACGGCGCGTTGCCCCCGGCCTGCGCTT
>JAIRPU010000103.1 GCA_031256815.1 Spirochaetaceae bacterium | reverse complement strand
ACGGCAATCAGGTTCAGGCGCTGCTGGCTAAAGCGGCTGCTCTGGATATTAAGCTCGTATGTCCCTTGCACGGCCCTGTATGGCGTAAAAATTTTGGCTGGTATCTTGAAAAATACCAGCGCTGGAGCGCATACGTTCCGGAAGATGATGCTGTGCTTATAGTTTATGGCTCTATTTACGGCAATACAGAAAATGCCGCAAACATTTTGGCGGCGCTGCTTGCCGAAAAGGGTGTAAGAAACATAAGGTTGTTTAACGTTTCAAAAACTCATCCTTCAGAAATAGTTGCAGAAGCGTTTCGTTGCAGTCATTTGATTTTTGCAGCGGCAACCTATAATGCCGGTGTTTTTTGCAATATGGAAACTGTTCTTGAACATCTAAAAGCGCATAACATTCAAAACAGGACTGTAGCTATTATAGAAAACGGAAGCTGGGCGCCGCAAGCAGGCGAAATTATGGCAAAGTTTTTTCAAACAATACCCAAAATAAACATGATAGAAAGAAAAATTACAATCAATTCTTCTTTAAAACAGAATCAGCGAAGCGAACTTGAATTACTTGCCGGTGATATTTACGCCTCTATGCCAAAAACGGTTATTCCGGCTCATGATGTAAAAACAGCGCCGATTCAAAATGAACCGTTCTTTAAACTTAGTTACGGGCTTTTTCTTTTGACAGTCCGCGATGGCGAAAAAGACAACGGTTGTATAATAAATACAGCGGTGCAGCTTACAGATGTTCCAAAACGAATTACATTTTCGGTTATACGCAAGAACTATACCAATGATATATTAAAAAAGACGGGAGTTTTTAATATATCAATTTTAAAACAAAGCACTCCATTTGACGTGTTCAAGCGATTTGGTTTTTCAAGCGGGCGTGATGTAGAAAAATTTGCAAACTGTCCTAAAAAAACACGCAGCGTAAACGGCCTTATTTACGCGCCTGAACATGGCAATGCATTTATTTCAGGTAAAGTTATAAGCGTTACAGATTACGACACGCACACACTTTATATTGCGGATATAACCGAATCGTGCGTAATAGATAATGCTCCTTCAATGACGTATCAGTATTATTTTGACCATGTAAAACCCAAGCCGCCAATAACGGGAGAAAAGAAAGTCGGCTGGGTTTGCAGGGTATGCGGCTGGATTCATGAAGGAGAAGAATTGCCGGAAGATATTATTTGTCCGCTTTGCAAACATGGAGCGTCTGATTTTGAGAAATTGCCGTAGAAAATTGCGTAATTAAAAGCAGTAAAAAATCATATTTTTGGAGGATTATATGATAACGATTATTGTTGTGGAAAATAAAGATTGGATGAGAAACGGTCTGTGCGGACTGCTTAACGTTCAGGAAGATTTTAACATTGTTGGAGTAGGAAGAGATGGTTGCGATGCTTTGCAGCTTTGCGAAGAATTAAAACCGGACGTGATTATTATTAATACAGATCTTCCTTTTTTAAATGGTTTAAAACTTACCCATTCTCTTGGTATACGGTCTCCGGATACAGCTGTAATTATTATTGGAAAAGAAGCCAGTGATGCCGCTGTAATCGACTTTGTGTCGAGCGGCGCGGCTAGTTTTCTGCTTGAAGATGTTGTTTACAGTGAAATTTGCGCTGCTGTCCGCCGTGTTATTTTAGAAAAGTGTTATTTCCTTAGTAATAGTGTAACATCAAAAGTAGTGCGCCTGTATTCAACGCAGCTAAAATCGCTTAACTCCAAAAATGGATTACAAGAGACTCCTGAACAGGAGGCAAGTCAAATGGAAATTACGCGTACAGAATTGCGTATTGCTTCTTTTGTTGGAGAAGGTATGACAAACAAGGAGATAGCAAAACGAATAAATTTAAACGAAGGTACAGTTCGTAACTATATTTCTTCGATTTTGCAAAAGACCGGTTTGCAGCACAGAACCCAAATCGCAATACACGTAAACAGCAACAGCTTTACAGTACGCGACGCACGAAGAAAACATATTTTAAAACAAGAAAACGTTCCTTTGTTAAGAACCACAAAACCGGTAAAAACACGTTTGGCCAGCCATGTTTAAACTAATACCATGCGCCGCGGGGTGCAACAACGCGGCGCTTTCCGGTTCAAATTTATGCGCGCTTCATTGTTCCGACAGGATTGAGGAATCACGGCGGATATTCAGCTTAATAAATAATGAACAAAAAGTGCGCGACATTAATGCGGCGCTGCTTGAATTTAATAATGCAAATTTTTCTCAAAAGTCTTTTGCCGGATGCAATTTTACGGCAGCTGTTTTTGTGGATTGCAGTTTTTCAGGCTGCGTAATGCGAATGAATTTTTTTGACTTTGCCGTTTTTTCAAACTGCGACTTTTCAAACAGCGATATGCAGTTTGTTTCATTCGGTGGCTGTTCTTTTAACAACTGCAATTTTGAATGTTCCGACTTATTGCATATTAGTTTTTGCGGAGCGGATATTTATAACACACGCTTTAGTCATTCGGATCTTTATAACAGCCGTTTTAACAGCGCAAAGCTTAGAGATGTTAAAATGGATGATTGTAACGTAAAGAAAGTTTTTTTTCTTAATACAAAACAAGAAAATGTTTTGTTAAAATCATCGAATACTGCAGAAGCGGTTTTTGTGTATTCTATTCTTTAGAGAGTAAAAATGAAAGTACTTGTCCATTATTGCCCATGTGGTTTTTGTAATTGTTATATGCTCGGCGCAGAGTATGTAAACGTATCCGAAAATTTTAAAACAGAAAAACAGGCGCTGCTTGTTGACCCCGGCAGCATGGATGAGGTGATTGTTAAATTTATAGAAAAAGAGGGGTATTGCCTTAAAGGAATATTGATTACGCATAACCACGAAAATCATGTTTCAGGGCTGCGTTCTCTTATGCGTATTTACAATACAGAAATTTATGCTGGCGCTCCAAGTGTTTTAGGTAACAAAACTCGTGTTGTTAAAGATGGAGAACTATTACAAATAGGCGCTTTTAACATTGAAGTAATTTCCATACCAGGCCATTCATCAGACTCTGTTGTTTACAAAACAGAGCATTTCCTTTTTACCGGTGATGTTATAAGCGCAGGCATATTCGGCACTACGCCAAGCCCTTATGGCGCGATGCGCGAAATAGCAAAAATACAAAATACCATTTTCCAGTTACATAGCAATTATATTATATTTCCAGGACACGGCCCGCCGTCTTCGCTGGAAGTAGAGCGTAAATTTAATATAAGCATAAATAATTTTCATGAAAACCGTACAAAAAACGAAAGGCTTTGGTATAATCTTGACCTTTTGGAGTAGCAGCCTTTAAGGCAGCTCCAAAAATCAATACTTAACCCGCGTAAAAAAAAGGCCGAAAATCGAAACATGATAAAAGTAACCAGGCTCGACGGAGTTGAATATTATATAAATCCTCATCAAATAGAGTCTATCGAAACTAAACCGGATACGACTATGCTTATGCTTTCAGGGAAGTATGTGGTTGTAAGAGATAAGGTTGAAGATATTATAAAAAAAATTATAGAATATAGAACGAAAATAGGTATTTTTGGCAATGAGCTTTAGGAGGAACCTGCAGGCAGTATCGGACAACAGAAGATAGATATAATTTTCTGTATATGAATATTGCTGTCCTGTAAAAAATATGGATTTAGCAACCCTAATTGGTATTATTGGTGTTTTTGGTTCAGTTGTATTTGGTATTCTATCCGGCGGCGCAGGTCTTGCAACATACTGGGACCTTCCGTCTCTGCTCATTGTTGTTTTAGGCTCCTGGTTCGCGCTTATGTTTGCGGCCAAGATTCCGGAAGCGATAGGGGTGTTTAAAATTATAGGCGTTACTTTTAATGTGCCAAACCTTGGTGAAAAGGGCATTGTAACAAAGCTTATGGCCATGTCAGATAAAGCACGGCGCGAAGGGCTGCTTTCGCTGGAAGATGAAATTGGAGATTTGGACGACGCTTTTATGAAAAAAGGATTGCAGCTTGTTGTAGACGGTACAGACGCCGCTGTTGTAAGAGACCTTTTAGAAATTGAAGTTAGCCAGATGCAGGACCGTCATGCCGGCAAAATTGGCCTGCTTAATATGTGGGCGGCGCTTGCGCCTGGTTTTGGTATGCTGGGGACGGTTATCGGGCTTATAGCGATGATGAAAAACCTGGAAGACAAGGCTTCTGTAGGGCCAAATATGGCCGTTGCTCTTATTACCACACTTTACGGTTCGCTTATAGCAAACGCGCTGCTAACGCCTGTTATGGCGAAGCTCAGGAGTTTAGATTCAAAAGAAAGCCAGGTGCGCGAAATGGTAATAGAGGGGATTTTATCAATTCAAGCAGGCGATAATCCGCGAATTTTGGCGATGAAGCTGCTTTCGTATCTTACCCCTGAAGACCGCAAAGAGGTCGAAGCGGAAGTACTTAAGGATTAACAGAGGATAGTATGGCAAAAAAGAAAAAAAAAGATTCAGGCGGCGGTCCCACAGGGCAGGAGTGGCTTACTACATATTCCGATATGGTTACCCTTGTTCTCTGTTTTTTTGCCATAATGTTTAATCCGGACGAAGTTACGCCTTCTTCTATGGCGCAGCTTACCGTCTCGTTTATGGCGCGTGGTATGGGGGCAAATACCGGCGGCAATACACTTTCTCCAGGACGTCTCGCCGAACTTGGTAACAATGTGTTAAGCCTGCCAGCTACAGACAAAGGAAAATCGCTGGGGACGGCACTAAAAAAAGCGATTAGCCTTTTTACGCCGGAAATTCATTCAAAAAAAATGACGGTAACAAGTGATGAAAGAGGCATTGTAATAAGCCTTGCAAGCGATGTGTTTTTTGAACCTGCCTCGGCACGAATCAACATAGAACAGTCGCGTGATATTTTACTGCGCCTAGCCTCTCTTTTATCTTCTTCTGAACTTTTTAACAGAAAATTTCGTATTGAAGGACATACAGATTCCGCTCCTATAGACCCTGCAGGGCCATGGACTTCTAACTGGCAGCTTTCTTCAATGCGTTCAATTGCGGTACTTGAATATTTAACTGATACAGGGCTTTCGGACAGGCGGTTCCAGGTAGCTGGTTTTGCTGACACAGTACCGCTTGCCGTGGATGACACGCCTGAAGGACGCGCTTTTAACAGGCGTGTAGATGTTATTATTTTAGACGAAGGTCATTTATAGCGTTAAACTGGAGGGATTATGGCTGATGAAGATGATGTAATTGAATCTGAAGAAGGTTCTGATGAAGGCGGCTCTAAAAAAGGGAGCGGGATTTTACCAAAATTATTAAAGTTTATAGCGCTTGGACTTGGCGCGCTTGTTTTTATTGTAACCGTTGTGGTTATTACTTTTAACATTATGAACAGTGGCGGTAAAGCGGCGCAAACGCAGATTCCTCAAACGGAATCTTATATTGCGGTAAAACCAATTTATTCGGCTTATGACGGCGTTGGTACAGTTAGTACTCGTACCCGCGATGCTACACCTTTTAATGTATCCGTTGCGCCTATACTTCAATATGATTTGAATGATAATGCAACGCAAACCGAGCTTATAGCGCGTAAAGTTGAGTTACAGGATTTTTTTCGACGATATTTTAGCGCAAAATATGCCCAGGAGTTACAGCCGGAAAATGAATCGAAAATAAAAAACGAAATAAAAGAGCTTATAAACACTACGCAGCTTGACAAAGCAAGAGTTCGCAATGTGCTTTTTACACAGTTCGATTTATTTTCTATGGAATAAACTCTGTTTAACGCGGCGGCAGACGATAAATAAAACGCTCGCCCAAGGCAAGAATATGGCACTTATGCTCAGGAGCAATAGTTGAAAATGCGTCTATAATCCTTGCCGGAGCTGCCGTATTACCTTCAAGAAAATCAAAATGAGCTGGAATGGTTAGTTCTATGTTAAGAGCGCGGACGAGTTTAGCGGCATCCTCCGCGCTCATATTACCAATTATTCCTTTTGCCTCCCGTTCCCAATCACCGCCATTTACAGGCAGTATGGCAATATTAATTGGCGCGGCCAGGCGCAATCTATCCAAAAGTCTGCCTGTTACAAAAGTATCTCCAGCATGATATATATTAACCCCGCCTGAGCTAAAAATGTAACCTAACGCATAATCCGCGCCGGTTTCGTCTGTGCAATACTCTTTATGCGCTGCCGCTACACTTTGAATTTCCAATTCACCAAGTCGAATTTTTTCATCCTCTCTGGCAGCTATAATCCTTTCGCTTGGAATCCCTGCGGCGATAAGTTTTGATGTAATCGGCGCCGGAACAAGAAAAAGCGTGTTTTTATTGCCTTTAGCCTGAGGTAAAAGAGTTTCTATATTAAGATGGTCACTATGGTCATGAGTACATGCAAAAATATCGGCGTCTACAGGATGGGCAGGCAAAAAAGGGGGATCCAAAAGCCGTGCCGCGCCGGAGCTGTCCTGCCATTCGTGTAAAATTGCATCTATGTAAATAATTTTATTGAGTAATTTTATAACAAAACCGCTTTGACCCAAAAACCAAATAAGCGCTTCGCCGCTTGCCGCACTGGAAGCGCTTATTTCATCAATAAGCACCTGGCCTTTTTTATGCCAAGGCTTTTTATGCATTATTTTGAGGTGTTCTTTGCCGACCAGCGAATCAAAGCCATTCCATTTCCAAATCGCACCGGCGCATTTTGGGGCGCTGTTTGTGTTTTTTCCGTAAATTCATTGGAAATATAGTTTGAGCCACCTGCGCCGGAAGCGGTGTACGCCGTGCTGGAAATAGTGCTTAAAGATTCACCGCCGTAGTATCCGCCGCCGCCGCCGCCAGTTCCCTCCGATGGGACGCCTTTATTCCCCGCGCCGCCTATGCCTTTGATACTACCGGAACTTACACTGCCGTCGCTGTACGTGTTTGGCAAAAGTTCCATGTTATCTCCGGCGCGAGGCCCTGGAAGATTATTTCTTAAAAAACCGGAGCTGCCGGCGTTACCTCCGGCAAGGCCGGGCCAGTTGTTTACACTGATATTTGCGCTTTGTGCGGCACCGCCGCCACCGGCGGCAACCATAATTCTAAGATCAATATCATTGTAAGTGTCAAAACTCCAGTTATTTACGCCATTTTTATAACGGCCTTCAGTCCCTTGTTTTATTCGCACATCTGTAGCGCCGCCGCCGCCGCTGCCGCCGGCATAATCTGAAGCCGAAGCGCCGCCAGAACCGCCGCCATTAAAGCCGCCTTCATGCGCTCCTTCGTATCTTCCAGCCCTGTCATTGGTATAATCAATTATTTTATTGAATTCGACACCTTCGTATTTAGCGGTTCCTTTGCCTTCGCCTCCAACCCTAAATTTAAGTACAGTTCCGGCGTTAAGTTTTATGGTTCCCCTGGTATACCCGCCAAGTCCGCCAAGTGCGGTTTTATCATTTTTTGACCATATATGCCCGCCGGAAGCGCCATAAAGTTCTATATCGTAATAACCTGTGCTTGTAACAGTTACCGAATAAATCTTTGGCTGATCCATGATTTGCGAAGAAGGATAAAAATTACCAGGATCAAAAAGCTCATTTTGCATAAGTGTTTCAATCTCTTTTTTTATTGCATCCATAGCGTCATAATCATATTCATAATAAGCGATAAGCTCGATTCCGGTTTCGCCGTTCGGTTTTTCAACATTGGTTACCGGTATCATTCTAACAATACCCATTAAGAGCAGCTCCGCTTCATCAATTTTTTCGTTTAAATTATTCATAAACGCTGTTTTTTCGGCCTGCATCTCGCCGCCGGAAAACGCTCCGCTGCCAATAATTATTTCGTCATTATAAACCGAATTTGCATTTAGCAGCGCATTCTTTACCTCATTTAATGTTGAACGCAATTGGTAATATATGGTGATTTCCCTGGTTGATACAGACCACTGCGCATACAGCACAAGACTGTTTTTGCCATCGGGCAAAGGAGAGTTTTCCATGAAAAATTCACCGTTACCGTGTAACGCATCGTTCCAGCCTGTAAAAACATATCCTTGTTTTTTTGGGATAGTTTCGCCTGTACCTGTTTTAAAATCAGGAACCATTAGTACGCGGGAGTTGTCATTTGAAACTACAACAGGAAGCCGCAAAAGCAGGTTATTACCGTCACGAAATGCGACCGTATAATCCTGAGCGCCGTTTCCTTTAATGCCGCCAAGCGCCTCTTCGACGGCACTAATTGGAATGGCGGCCGCAGTTCCAGTTACACTACAAGACGCCGCTAAAATTATAAATGACGTAAAAAACAATACCGGCAGAAAAAAATGCCAAGCGCCTTTTTGTTTAAAACATAATAAAAAAGCCATCATTACCCCTTTGCAAACACATTCAAAATTCCAAACTTACCATCACTAACCGGAGAGCAAAACTTCAGTTTTAACCCTCCAGCCGGTGGACAATCAATATATAAAATATAATAAATATATAAAAAAAAGTCTTCCTAGTTTTTTCCTATTTTTGAAGAATAAACTCAACACGCCGGTTCTTCCAGCGGTTGGCACTATCTTTACGGTCAACTACCGGCCGTTTTCCGCCTATACCTTCAGCGTCCAGTTTATTTTTTACTCCTTGATTAATCAGGTAATCACGAACAACATTGGCGCGGCTCTGCGAAAGCGGGCCCAAGTTATCACGTTTTTCTTCAGCTTCGGTTCCAGTTACATTGTTAGCATGGCCTTCGACTGTAACGCGGTAATCAGGATAGCGCTGCAACGCTGCGGCAACGCGGTTAAGGACGCGTATGTTTTTTTCTATTACAAGACGCGGCAATCCTTTATCAAAGTCCGCTTTGTTTTCACGGAAATTTATTGCCGGCACACGGATTATAAGCCGGTTGCCATCTTTTCTTACAAGAATATCAACGGCAATACTGCCGTCAACCTTGACGCTTTGTTCCTGTGTATCTATGACGGTAAAAGAGTATGGGTAGTCCATTGCAGATTCAACTTCTTCTTTGCCATCCTGCGACCTGCCATTCCAGGTAAGCTGTGCAGGAATTTCGGACTTTCCGTTTGCCGACCAAAAAATCTTGCCCGAACTTACAGGGTCAAATATTACGAACTCCCAGCGGGCAACAGGAATTTGGCGTTGAACATCGAGTTTTATGGTAAGCGTATCGTTGCTGCCGTCTCCGTCCGGACTAAAATGTTCCGGCGTTGTTGTAACGACTGCCAAAGGCGGCCCGCCGCATATAAAAGGCTGTGTTTCGGCATTAAGAGACGCGCCGTTTGCGTATTTTACTTCCAGTTTGCCGATGAAATTCCCCTGCGCTATTACGTTTTCATTTGGCATTTTGCCGTCCCAGCTAAACTGGAGCTGGCCGTTGGAAGGGAATTTTTCGCTTCCGCGCGGGCGTGAAAACACTGTTTCGCCCCCTTTACCGGCAGGCTGTACTTTGAAACTCCACGATTCGATTTTTCCGCTATCGCTTGCTTTAAGCGTGAACGTTTGCGTTTTGGATTTACCCTGCGGCGCGAATTCGGCAAGCGCGCGGCCTGCTTCGGCATCTTTGGGCGTTGAATCATAATTTATATTGAAAACACCAGCCGGCGGCGATTTGTTTCCTGCCAAATCCACAGCGCTTACCGAATAAGTATAAACGCCGTCCGGCAGTGAAATGCCTGCGTTATCTGTGCCGTTCCATACAAACGCGGCAGGAGAAGCATCACGCCAGTCAAAAGAACGAACCACTTTGCCGGCTTCGTTGACAATTTCGCTGTGCCAAAGGTCTTCACGGCTGCCTGATTGCGCTATTGTTAAGGTTGGTTTGGATTGCTGACCAAAGTTTTTTTCCGCTTCAGAAGGTTGTTTTATAACAATTGAAGGCGGCGTTGTATCAAGAACCACATTATAGCGATGAGTTTCACCATAATTATTATTATCGTCTGTAGCGTCAAAATAAAAAGAATAATTGCCGTCCGGACATTTAACGCCGGAATCATTATTGCCGTCCCAAACTACTCTGGAAGGCGGCGTCACGCTTTTTTTGGGCCTGAAAAACGCTTTTATTATCTCAAGCCAATTATCCGGCCGTACTTCAATATCCGGTATTTCTTCCCCAATCCTGCGCACTTGCTGCCCCTGGGCGTTTAAAACTGTAAAATGCCATGATTTTATATAACGGCTGTCATTTACTGAAAACGGTACAACAATCGCCTTTTTGGGGCTGTCCGTTCCCGGAGAAAAATAGTAAACCTGCGTTTGCGCAAAAACGCCGGTCCCCATAATAAATGTCATAACGCTAATCAATATAAAACGGTAGTTTTTCATAATTTCTCCTGTTTTTATTATTCAGTGTAGCGGACTTCGCCGGTTTGTATTACAGGCGGGAAGTTATCGCGTTCGCCAAAAACCGCCGACCCTCCGACAGAAAAAAGCTGGCTGTTTTCATATCGCTTTTGCCAAATAGTGTCAACGTCAAGGACCATCTCGTTAAGGCTGTGCTTATGCATAAAATTGTTACCGGAGGTATCGACTTTTAACTTAACTCCAACCGCAATATAGGGTTTGTTGACAACCTCTTTCATTCCGACATCTTTTAAATGAGCGGTTTCACGCAAATTAAAATCCCAGCCGGCGTAAACGTTAATTAAATTCGCTATATTAATTTGAAGGCCTGTGTTTGCTGTAATATTAAGAAGAAACGAAGGAAGAGCTACATCAGCGCTAAGTCCAATTTCAAGCATTTTTACCTGAAGCACCGAAAAAGCTATGCCGAGTTTAGGGGTAAACATTGAAGGAAATGAAAAGTAACCGTCGTAAATAAAACTTTTACCAATATTTTGAACGGCCGCGCCAAAGCGAATGTTTTTTAGAAAAAGCAGTTGGGGGATGCGGTACCATGCGCCCACATCGGCGGCTATGGCAAAATCATTATCTTCGCCAAATTCAATTATTCCGCCCCAGACTGAAAGCCCTAAATAAAAATTGCTTGTTAAATCGCGGGAAAGTCCAAGTCTAAAAAGGCCTGAGTTTATACCCATTATATCCTTGTCGAAAAGCCCATGCGCGCCAATGGAAACTACGCCCATGCGAGTTGGTATACTTGCCCCCAGATGGAGATTTCCTCCAAATTCAGGGCTGTCTCCGGTATGCAATATTCCTGTGTAACCAAAGTCCAAAGCCGGAAACTGAAGCCCGCCTGAAAGCGCAGGATTCATATTTATAGAATAAGAACCTTCTGAAAACAAAGGCCCGCCCGCCGCTGAATTCGCGGTTACAATAAATTTTGGATGCCCAAGCAGCATAAACATATCGCCGTTTATAAATGGGTCGGCAGCATAAACGCTCAATACCTGGAACAACAACGCCTGAAATACGAATAAACGTTTCATTTCAAAATCTCTCCACGCATGACTATAGTGTTTTTTAGCGTTTTAAACAAGTGTCCTTTAAGTGTGAATTGCCGGTAATTCTAAATTTAGCGCGGTTTCTGGTTGTTGGTTGATATTAGTTGAGGTTGGTTGAGAAGTTAAGATAAGGAAGACAATAAAAATCTTATTGATTTTTATTGTCTTTTATGCCCGCGCCCGCGCCGCGAAGCGGCGCGGGCGGCGGCGCCGCGCTTCGCGCGGCCTTATCGCCAGCCCGCGGCCTGCACAAGCGCAGGCCGGGGAAGTGCCCCGCGCCCGCGTTGCGGGCATTGCCGCCCCCCACACACACGCGCCGCGAAAAAAAGAGGAGGCCGTTTGGCCTCCTCTTTGCGTTAACCTGTTTAAAACCGGCTTGCCTTCCAAAGCGCCCCCCCCCCCCGCATAAAGCGGCGCGGGGCAAAGAACACGTGTTAAACAGCCTGAAGGCTATTTGACAGCGAAGGCGGGGACGCAGCCTGTATACACGTCACTCGCGCGAATACCATAGATATTAGCCCCCCAGTCTTCGACACATTTAAAAGCTGCATTACCCGAGAGCGATGCTATCCAATATCGTCCTCTCGTAGCATCGCCGGCTTTCGACCTGCTGCCATAATACGCAAAACGTCCCTGGTTTGTATCTGTCTCGTGATTTGTGGCATTGCTTCCGGTCATCTCCCATTCTGTGGGCAGCCAGAGGTAGTCTTCTATCGTGTCCGCTACTATCGCCGCGCTGTTAGTCACTCTGCGGCTTATCTTCCACACTACGTTCTCCGGCACTCCGGCGTTCTTTAACCCGGTCCAGAAGTTTCCTGAACCGGAAACACCATTTAACGGAGTAAGGAATTTGCGCATTTCGCTTCCCGCATAACCATTCTGGTTGGTATCGGTCGCTTCCATACGAACGTTCCATGGTATATTCCTAAAGTGGAAGATGAGGTGCGGCGTGCTTGTGCCGTTACCGTTCTTGTTGTAGTAAGAGTTTATGCCCACTACCATAACGCGCAGTTTACCGTCTCCCGTGTTGGAAGTTAAGCTTACGTTTCCCCAGTTACCATTGTATTCGGCCACACTAAGGGACGGCAATTCGACATAATCGCCCATTTGAATAACGCCAAGCCCGCCTTGCGGGTTCACGCTGGAGGCAGATTTTGTCTTGATGTAAGTGCTTACCCTATTGAATGTGGCGGTAACGTCCGCCGCCGATATTGAACTAAGCGCATAGCCCAGAGTTTTTACATTGAAAGTTACCATAAGGTCGGCGTTCTTATATTGAGCGTAGAGGGTAAGATTCGCGTCAAGCCTGTAACTCTTGCCCACATCCACATCGTAAGTAAAACCGCTCCCGTCCTCCTTTGTATTCCAGCCAACAAAAGACACATAACGGGTGTAACCGTCCATAGTCGTATCAAGCTTGCCAAGCCCCCTTCCCGGCGCAATCGTTACGAAAGTTCCGGCAGCCACCGTCTGCTGTGCCGGCACATCTCCCGTTGTTCCGCCATTGGCGCTGTATGTGAGCGTAACACCACCCGACTGCCACTTGGCGTAAAGGGTTACATTCGTTGTAACGCTGCTGATTGTATCCCCGGCGTTGTAATTGGTACCGCTTCCTGACGTGTTCGTACTCCAGCCGTCAAAATAGTAGCCGGCCCTGTTAAATCCGGAATCGTCCCTAACCGTTACGCTGCGTCCGCTAACAACCGCCTGCGAAGCGCTTCCCGTCCCGCCGTTGGCGTTGTAAGTAACCGTTTTTATATTTGCGGTGGGAGCCTGGTCGGCGCCGCTTACAGCGAACGCAGGCGCTACGCCGTATGAAGAATCAGGGTTAATCCAGCGTATCGGCTGGCCGTTATCAGTAATACCGCACCAGTAGTAATCACCATCATAAGGTGAAGCGGTCAAATACACGTTCGCTTTTTTTCTGCCGACATCGTCGTTGTAATACCCAAGCCTGCCCTGGTTCGCGTCTGACTCGTGCGTTGAATTGCTGTTGGTATTACTGCCAAACATCTCCCGCTCTGTGGGCAGCCAGAGTTTGTCTTCTATAGCGTCCGCCCCTGTCGCGATTCCGCCGTTGGCCACCATGCGCTTAACTGCCCATATCGCGCTGTCAGGCACGCCCGCGGTAAGCAAACCAGGCAGGTATTCGTTGATAAGATACTGTCTCATTTCGCTTGCAGCATAACCGCCGGCGTTAGTTCCGCTTGCATTAATTCTGCCATTCCCCGGATAGTCCTTAAACTGGAACACCAGGTGCTGTGTTACGGTATTGCCGTTTTTGCCGTAGTAGGGATTTATGCCCACTACCATAAGCCGAAGTTTGCCGTCTCCGGTGTTGGAGGTTATGTTTATTCCCCCGCCGTTGCTATTGTAGGCGGCAACCCTAAGAGAGGGCAGTTCAACATAGTCGCCAAGTTTTATAACGCCCAGCCCCGCCGCGGGATTCACGTCCGCAGAGTTTTGTGTCGCCAGGTATGACTTTACCGTGTTGAACGTGTTGGTAACATCTGCCGTCGATATCGAACTAAGCGAATAACCCGCTTGTTTTATGCCGAACTTAACCATAAGGTCGGCGCTGTTCGCATCAGCGATTGGAATTGCAGATTCCCACTTGGCGTATAACGT
>JAIRPU010000055.1 GCA_031256815.1 Spirochaetaceae bacterium | reverse complement strand
TTTTTCAATATGATTTATAACGCATTTGTTTTTGCGGTACAGAAATCGTAGATTTTTTGCGCACGGGCAATAGCGGATTTTACCATTGATTCGTCCGGGGTAAGTTCGTTGGGATAGCGGACTTCTGCGCTCAAAGGATTTAGATAGTCACAATCATCTTTAATAATGGAAAACTCTGCGTCAATATTTTTGCAAAGTTCACATAGTTTTATTAAATTATGAATCCTTGGCGGTTCAATATCGTTGAAAAACAAAAACGCTTTTAAAGCTTTTTCCGCGCACTGCTGGCAGTGATATGCGGCTATTTCAGTTTGTTTTGGATATAAATCTTCAAATAAATGGCGCGCCGAAATTAGGTCATTATTTGCGTATCGCAGCCATTCTTTTATCAAATCAATTTCTGGCATATAACACTACTCCTTTGTTATCAACGGTTCGTTCAAGCGTAGGACCGCCCGCACTGCGGTATTCAAACCGCGATTTGTAATTGGCAAGCACATCAATCGGTTCATAATTTTCCATGCTTCCTAAAGTAACAGATATATCCTGCAACCATAGCAGCGGGTTTTTTGTGCCGTCTTTTAGGACGACATAAATGTCAATATCGCTGTCTTCCCGCGGTGTGCCGTAAGCATAAGAACCAAAGAGTATTATCTTCTCGCAATTTTCGCCCAGCGTTTCCAAAATCATGTCTTTAATTTTGGGTATTTCGTTATGCCTCATTTTAATTCCATCGTTTTATCAAAATCCGTAAAATCATATTAGTATGTAACAGACGCTTTGACTATCATTTAAAATTATTATGAAACTAATAATTAGGGTGAATTTTCCCAATGCGCCCATGTTCAGCAAATCCTTTATGCAATACAGATACTTGACAGATATAGTAAAATGATATACACATTAGTATGTTGAACAAATAAATGTATTTGACATACTATTACGAATGGAGGATTAGCATGGAAGTTCAACTTTCATCTGACCTTTTAAGAGGTCACACGGATACTATCGTGCTGCGGCGGCTTTCGCATGGCGACGCATACGGCTTTGAAATCTACAGCGCGATACTCCAATGTACAGGCGAAAAATACGAACTAAAAGAGACAACGCTCTATTCAAGCCTAAAACGTCTTGAAGCGGCAAAATACATTAGTTCGTATTGGGGGGACGAAACCCAGGGCGCCAGACGCAAATATTACCGTATTAGCGAAACAGGAAAGGCCTTGCTGGAAAAAAATGTTGCCGACTGGAGATTTACCCAGCTCATAGTAAATCAACTTTTAGAAATCAATGTTCAATAAGGAGAAATTATGAACACAAAAGCTTATGTAGATTCGCTGTTTTGCGGTTACGAAGAAGATGCCGGCCTTACCGACTTTAAAGAAGAATTGGTGAGCAATTTAAACGAAAAAATCGCCGCGCTTACAAAAGGCGGCATGGACCAGGACGCCGCTTTTAAAAAAGCAAGCGCCCAGCTTGGCGATATAAGCGCCCTTGCCGATGAAATAAGCCTTAAAAAAAAGAAGGAAATAATAGGAGAAGCATTTATGGAGGATATTAAACATTATATGACGCCGCGCCGCGTTGTTGCATACGTTATATTTGGAATTATCGCCTTGTTTGGATTTATTTGCGCTGCTATCGCGGCGTTTGGCGGCGAAGCCGGAGGTTTCAATTTTTCGCTGCATACAGGAAGCATGACATTTAACACAACCCCCAATTCGTTTGTGCCGTTTTTGGGGACTCTACTGGCGTTTATTCCGGTTTCCGCCGCGGGTTTTACATGGCTTGGCCTTACCCAGGAGCTGCCGGGGCTTTACCCGCTTTCTGCAAAACGCGCCATTTGGTATGCCGCAGCCGCGCTGGTACTTTGCTTTGGAGTCATACTGTTTCCGCTTACATGGTTTAACACTTCCGGCGAAACAGGACTAACCGGCGCATTAGGCATACTAATTCCTTTTGTACTGCCGCCGCTTGGCCTTATTATCTATCTTGCGCTTACAGAAAAAGACCGCCGTAAACCATGGCTGCGCGAATATGTAACAGAAGTTTCGCGGCGCTATGTCCAGCGCTATACCCATAATTACGGCTTTGATTTTGACAATCTGCAGGATGCGTCCCGCTTTGGAATTTTTTCGGGAGCGTTATGGATTTTTTCCATTGGGGTTTTTCTTGTTCTGGGGTTTTCCTCCATTGGATTTAAATACGCATGGATAGTCTTTGTTTTTACCATAGCCCTGCAGCTGCTAATTCAGGCTGCGCTTATGAAAAAACCGCAGCAAAACTGAATTTTACGCGGCCGCCGTTTGTGCCGCAGCCACAAGGCAGGCCATCGGGGGAAGGCGGGGGCTTGCGATTGTGCCGCGCCGCAGACTTGCGGCGCGGGTGTCGCACGACCGGCGAAAGCGCATTGCGCTTTCGCCGGCTTCCGGTTGTGGCCGCCTGCGGCGGCCACGCTTCGCGCGGCTTTATCGCCGGCTTCCACCTCCCGCGGCGTTTGCGCTAAGCGCAAACGC
>JAIRPU010000024.1 GCA_031256815.1 Spirochaetaceae bacterium | reverse complement strand
CGGCCATTTATCAAACAAAAGCCCGCTTAACGGCATAGCCGCAGGCGGGCTTTTTTATTTTAGCGGCGTACGACCTGCGCAAGCGACAAGGCCGCGCTTCGCGCGGCTTTATCACCGGCCGCGGCCTGCGCGCAGGCCGCGGAACAACGGCGGCCGTTCGCTTCGCGCGGTGAAGCGAACGGGCAGCCCTTCGGGCTGCCGCAGACGCGCAAGCGATTGTAGCGGAATTTGCAAGCGAAGCGAAGCAAATTAAAGCGTAAAGCGCGTTTTTTGCCGGAGGCAAAAATGCGCCCATAAAAATCATGAATACAGATATAATCCCAGCCGCGGCACGGAAAAGCCGCGCTAATTGTTATGGGCAGGCATTAAGCGTTTTTATAGTGGGGTTATCACTAACTATATGACACTTGCCGGCGGACGTTTTCTGTGCTAATGTACCTGTATGAAGACGCGAAGCGGAGGGTTGTTTTTCCGGGTAGCCGGCGCTGTAACAATATTCGTTGTTATTTTGCTTGGCGTAGTGCTTGGAATGGCGCTTGCCGAAACATCAAATGTAATAAATCAGGAAAATTTTGATACCATCTCTCCAGCGCTTCCCACCAAAGTTGTCGATATTAACGGCACGCTTATTACAGAGTATGCCGCGGACGAAAAACGCGAGATGATATCTATTTCCGAACTGCCGCGGCATCTTATTTATGCGGCGCTTGCGCGTGAAGACCCCAACTTTTATAATCACCGCGGATTTAGTATCCGCGCCATAGCCCGCGCCCTGTATGGCCGCATTACGCGCCAGAGGCTGGGGGGCGGCTCGACTATAACGCAGCAGGTTGCCGGCACCATCTATACAAACCGAATGGAATATTCAATTTCCCGCAAAATGCGCGAATTATGGTGGGCAATTCAAATGGAGCGGCGTTATACAAAAAATGAAATTTTAGAAATTTATCTTAACTATATGTATATGGGGCCAGGCGTTTATGGCGTAGAGGCGGCAAGCAAATACTTTTTTGGGCACAGCGCACGCGAAATAACTCTTGCAGAAAGCGCGGTGCTTGTTGTGCAGCTCTCCAGTCCGGCGCGTTACAACCCGCTTGCAAATCCAAACGAGGCAATGAACCGGCAGCTCTCCGTATTAAACCGCATGGTAGAGCTTGGGTTTACTTCAAAAGAAGATGCCGAAAAATCATTTAACGACTATTGGGCAAATTACGATTATACGCGAACCGTGCAGTCGGCGTATTACTCCAGGGACGACAAAGCGCCGTGGTTTAGCGAGTATGTACGCCGCGAACTGGATTCAATGATGTATGCCACAATGAACTACTACCGCGATGGTTACACGGTTCATACTACGCTCGATTTAAATATGCAGCAGGCTGCAGTCCGGCACATGGAATCGGGAATTAAACGGGCAAACCGAATTTACAAAGCCTCCGGCGGAAACAGGCTTGTCCGCGCCGAAAATCAGTATATTCCAATTGTCAATATGCTTTCGCTGGCGTTTGATATAAATATGCTGCGCGGTACCGGCGCGGCGCAAAACAGGATACGCGCGGAAAACCGTTATACGCGCACATATAATCCAATAATCGACATGGCGGCGCTTGCGTTTGGCATAGAAGATTTAAAAAAGATTTCCAGCGCGGGCTGGAAAGAAATGCGCAATACCGAAGAACAAAATATTGTAGAGGGAGCGCTGATAATAATAGAAAACGAAACGGGGTATATTAAAGCGATAGTAGGCGGTTCAAAGTTTGACGAAAACAACCAGTTTATTCGCGCTACCCAGGGACGCCTGCAGCCGGGTTCAAGTTTTAAGCCTCTTTACTATTCGGCGGCAATAGATTCCGGCAAATTTACCCCTTCAACAATGATACAGGATATTCCGGCGGTTTATTACAACACAGACGGCACTCCCTATATACCGCTTAACTTCAGAGGTGAGTTTAAAGGGCCCGTACTGCTTTACGAAGCGCTGGCACATTCAATGAACGTGCCTTCAATAAAGGTTCTGGACACAATAGGTTTTGATGCGGCAATAGACCGCGCTTCAATGCTTTTGGGAATTAACGACCCCGAAGCGAAGCGGCGTATTTTTCCTCATGTTTATCCGCTGGGGCTTGGGATAATTTCCATTGCTCCTATAAACATGGCGCGGGCCTTTGCCACCTTTGCAAACGAAGGGCGCGAAGTTGTTCCAATAGCGATTCGTTCAATAGAAGACAGAAACGGCAAAATTATAGTCGATAACGAACGCGAAGTCCGTCAAAAACAGCGCGCAAAAGGCAGCGCCGAGCAGCTTATTTCGCCGCAAAATGCCTATGTTATGACCACTTTGTTGCGTAAAACGCTTGAAATGGGAACTCTTGGCGGGCAGGGCGGCAAATTTATATGGAAAAGCGCAAATGGCGAAAATGTCCGAATAGCCGCTGCGGGTAAAACCGGCACTACCCAAAACTGGGCGGATGCCTGGACGGTCGGTTTTACGCCGTACTACACAACTGCAATATGGTTTGGCTTTGACAGACCCGGAAATTCGCTTGGGCTTGAACTTACCGGCGCTACGCTTGCCGGCCCTGTTTGGGGAGATTTTATGCGCGAAGTACACACCGGATTGCCTTCAAGAGAATTTACACGTCCGGCAACCGGAGTTGTGGATATTCGTGTGTGCGCCACATCGGGGCAGCTTCTAACCTCAAAATGTAATTCCGGCTCTGTCGTGCTTTCGTTTCTGGATAAATACAGGCCGCCGGGTTATTGTTCGTATCACGAAAACGCTTCAAGCGCGCGCCGTGCAATAATCAATCAATTTAATGAAAATGAAGGCGTAACAAGCGAAGCGCCTTCTTACCGCAAGCCGGTTCTGGACTTGGACGCCCTGGATTTACCCGTTTTGCCGCAGTCCGGCAACGCTGAAAATTTTCCCGGGCAGCAACTGGATGATTTTGAAGCGCCGGCCTACAACCCGCTTTCGGATTAGGCTGTTTTTACGGCGCACAGGCTTTTAAACGGGCAGCCGCAGCCGGGTTTTGCAGTGCGCTTGCTTTAACACACACAAGCGCTTTTTTACGGCGCGCTTGTTTTTAGATGCGAAGCTGTTTTATAGCGCGTCTTTTTACGGCGGGTTGCCGCGAATTATTTGAATGTAAAATTTTTGCAAAATTTATTCAATAATTTTTGCTAAACTTGACTTTCTCATTAAGAATTATTACTTTCAGTCAATACGTTTTGAATTTAGAGTAATCTTTTTCACGACGTTTAGACATAAGCAAGCACCTTCTTGGTCAAGATTAGTTCTGGCGGAGTTGAGGAGACGGCGAATCTAGGTCGACACTAGTAATGTTCGCCCCCTGAACTCCGTGTTTAGGGGGCTTTTTGTTGATTCCGGTGTTTGCTGTCAGGAGGAACATTATGAAGCGTATTGCTATTGTAGGGGCGGTTTTGGAAAACCCTGGAGTTTGTCAGCACCGTTTTAACGACACTGTGGCTGAATTTCGTAACATCATTAAAGGGCGAATGGGAACGCCATTTGATAATGAGGATATTACGGTAGTTGCCATTACCGTAATTGGCGAGCTTGATGAAATAAACGCGCTTACAGGACGTTTGGGCAGTTTGCCAAATGTTACTGTAAAAACCGCTATTTCCAGCACGGATTTAGGCTGACAGGAGGCATCATGTATAGCGATACCGAACTTCTAAAAATTATAACAAATAACGACCCCGAAGAAGATGAAGCGCTCTTCGCCCGCGCGCGCAGTGTGCGTGAAGCGCATTATGGCGCAGATGTATATTTTCGCGGACTGATTGAGTTTACAAACTACTGCAAAAATGATTGTTACTATTGCGGAATACGCCGGAGTAACCGCAAGGTGGAACGTTACAGACTTACAGAAACGCAGATACTTGAATGTTGCAGGCTTGGTGAAAGCCTTGGCTACAAAACTTTTGTGCTGCAGGGCGGTGAAGACCCGTGGTGGAATGATGAACGGGTATGCGCGTTAATAAAAATGATTCGCGCCGAATTTCCGGAACACGCAATTACGCTTTCCATAGGCGAAAAAACAGCCGAAAGTTACGAGCGTTATTTTAACGCCGGCGCAAACCGCTATCTTCTTCGCCACGAAACGGCAAACGAAGAGCATTACGCCTTGCTGCACCCTGCCGAAATGAGCGGCGCGGCCAGAAAACAGTGCCTGCGTGTATTAAAAAAAACAGGCTTTCAAACCGGTGCAGGCTTTATGGTTGGTACGCCCGGACAAAAACCGGAGCATCTTCTTGAAGACCTTAGATTTATTGAGGAGTTAAAGCCGGAGATGGTAGGCATAGGCCCCTTTATACCGCAGTCCGATACGCCTTTTGCGAACGAACCCGCCGGCAGTCTTGAACAAACGTTAAGAATGGTGGCGCTTACCCGTCTGCTGCTGCCGGAAGCGCTTATTCCGGCGACAACGGCTTTAGGCTCGCTTTCCAACGAAGGCCGTGAACGCGCTCTGCGCGCCGGAGCCAATGTGGTAATGCCAAACCTTTCGCCGGTAAATGTCCGCAAGCTCTACGCGCTTTACGACGGCAAAATCTGCACAGGCGACGAAGCCGCCGAATGTCGCTTCTGTATGGAAAGGCGCATAAGGCGTTTCGGTTTTGTTCCGGCCATGGTACGCGGCGACCATATAGCAGCAGCGCAATAAAGGCGCGTTTGCGCCCGGCTGCCTGTCAATGGCCGCCGTGTGGCGCGTTGTCCAAGCCTGCGCAAAGGGGACTTGTGTTGCTGCCGCGCACGGCAGCAACCGGCAGCCGCTTTCATGCAAAGTTTTTTTTGATATTATAAGTCATCTTGAAACATAAGTTTTATATTGAATCTTTGGGCTGCGCAAAGAATCAGGTTGACAGCGAAGCGCTTGCTTCGGCACTTGGCGCTGAAGGCGGCGACCTTGACTCTGCTGAAAACGCGGATACAATCATTGTAAATTCCTGCGGCTTTATAGAAGAAGCCAAACAGCAATCGATAAACACGGTAATTGAACTGCGCAGGCGCTTTCCTTCAAAAAAAATTATTTTGGCAGGCTGCCTTGCAAAACGCTATCATGCCAAATTAAGCGCCTCTCTAAAAGAAGCGGACGAGGTTTTTTCAGGCGAACTGCTTGAACTTACCGGACTAAAAGATTCAACCTTGTATCAAAACAGGCCTTTGTTCTCGCCGCCTGGTTCAGCGTTTGTAAAAATTGCCGAAGGCTGCAATAACCGCTGTAGTTTTTGCGCGATACCGCTTATGCGCGGGCCGCTTAAAAGCCGCGAAATAGATGATATTATGAACGAATTCCGCGCGCTGCGCTTGCGCGGATTGCATGAATTATGCCTTATAGCGCAAGATACAGCGGCGTTTGGCATGGACAAGGCGGGACATTCACTTTTAAGCGGACTTCTCGCCGCAATTTCCGCTGAAAAAGGCGATTTTTGGGTGCGGCTTTTATACCTGCACCCCGACCATTTTCCGCTTGAAATTCTGCCGCTTATGCGCGGCGACCCGCGCCTGCTTCCGTATTTTGACATCCCGCTGCAGCACGCCTCCAAGACCTTGCTTTTAAGAATGAAACGGCGCGGCAGCGCAGATTTGTATCTTGAATTGATTAACAAAATTCGCGCCGCGCTTCCAAACGCGGTTCTGCGTTCAACATTTTTAACCGGATTTCCGGGAGAAAGCGAAGCGGATTTTGAAAAACTGCTTGACTTTCAGACTAAAGCGCGGCTGGATTGGCTTGGCGTTTTTTGTTATTCCCGCGAAGAAGGCACGCCCGCCGCGGACTTTGAAACACGGCCTTCCGCACGAACCGCAATGCGCCGAAAAAAAATATTGGAAGAAGCGCAAATTTCAATTACACAGGAAAAACTTGGCCGTTTTTTGGAAAGCGAACTTGACATTCTTGTTGAAGAAAAAACCGGTTCCGCGCTATACCGCGGACGCGCCTTTAACCAGGCTCCGGAAGTTGACGGAGTATCTGTTTTGGAGAGTAAAAACGCGCTAACACCAGGAAAAACAGTAAAGGGACGTGTTAAAGCTATATCAGGTTTCGATTTAAAACTTTGCGCAGTCTAGCAAAAATTTGATGTAAGTTCGCCGGAAACGCGCTCTATTTTGGCGCCGTCTGCTTTTTCTATTATTAACGCGCCGGCAGGAGACACCCCGCATACAATTCCGCGCAGTTTTTCGCCGCCGTGTAACTCCAAAAAACACGCTTCTTCGCCTTTGCCAAAAAGCCTTTTGTTTAAAGCGGCGTGCCAGTCATCGCCGTCTTCGAGCATTATTTTAATTTGCTTTAAAATTTCTTCGAGTATCAGTTCAAAATGCGCCCCATAGATTGATGGGATTTGCTCTTTATTCACAGAAATCTCTTTAAACAGACTTGCTGCGCCGGGCATTGCGTCTGCGTTTTTATTTAACAGATTGAGCCCTATTCCGCAAAAAACATTTTTTCCATCACTTTCTGTTAATATACCGCAAATTTTTTTTTGGCTTAGCATTATATCGTTTGGCCATTTTATATTTAATTTACCTGCCAACGCAGGAAACATTTTTTCCAATGCAAGCGCTATGGCAACTCCGGTTTTAAGCGTCCATGCTTTTGGTATCGCGTTAAAATCATTGTAGCGGAGCAGCAGCGTAAACAAAAGATTCCCGCCGGATTCGCTTTGCCAGCGGCGTTCTTTAAAACGGCCGCGTCCTTCTGTTTGAAAAGCGGCGGCAATAACACTGCCGCAAGGCGCGCCTTGTTTTTCCAGACGCCTTGCCTCGTCCATTGTGGAACCGCATTTTTCAAAATAAAACACAGGCGCGCCCCATGGGTTTTTCACGTTTATCTTTAACATAACAAATAGATTAAACTAAATTTTATAACAGAATAAAAGCTTGTTCCGCGCATATTTCATGTCTGTATATAACCTGCGTCCGGTTCGGCAGCCGGCGCGCTAATAGGCGTTTACCGCTTGTTGCCGCAGAAATTGGCTGAACATCTAATCTGTTCATAAGGCGGTTAAATAACAGGCGGCGGTCTATAAACGTGAAGGAGAAGAGATTTTAAATGAAAAGCGAAAGAATGTTTTTATTTTTCAATATGATTTATAACGCATTTGTTTTTGCGGTACAGAAATCGTAGATTTTTTGCGCACGGGCAATAGCGGATTTTACCATTGATTCGTCCGGGGTAAGTTCGTTGGGATAGCG
>JAIRPU010000153.1 GCA_031256815.1 Spirochaetaceae bacterium | reverse complement strand
GCCGCCACACCGCAGGCGCGGTGTGGCGGCGGCGGCGCGGGTGTGGAGGCGCACGGCCGGTGAAACCGCAGCGCGGTTTCGCCGGCTGCCGATTATGGCCGCCGCAGGCGGCCGCGCTTAGCGCGGCTTTATCGCCAGTCCGCGACCACGCTTTGCGAGAGCTTGAATAGCATATTTTAAGTGGTCTAAACTTGAACAATGTTTAAGATACTTACGCTAAACAAAATAGCGGCGCAGGGAATTGCGCTTTTTCCAAAAGGCGTTTACGAGACTGGAACTCATTTTAAAGACGCCGATGCGCTTATGGTGCGCAGCGCGCTGATTAATACCGAAGCTATAACTTCAAGCGTACTTGCCATTGCGCGTTCCGGCGCAGGAGTAAACAATATTCCCGTTGAATTTTGCAGTGAGCATGGAATTATCGTGTTTAACACGCCTGGAGCCAATGCAAACGCCGTAAAAGAGCTTGTTCTTGCAGCACTGTTTTTTTCTTCGCGTCGTCTGCTCGATGGAATTCGCTGGACAAAGACGCTTGCCGGCAGCGAAGACGAAATTTCGGCGTTTGTGGAAAACGGCAAGTCGCAGTTTGAAGGACCTGAAATCGCCGGAAAAACGCTTGGCATTGTCGGCCTCGGCGCGATTGGAGTGGCTGTTGCAAACGACGCTTCGGCGCTGGGTATGGATGTTATAGGATTTGACCCTTATATTTCTGTAGACGCGGCATGGAACCTTTCGCGTCTTGTGCGGCGCGCGGATTCACTTGAACAGCTGCTTCAAAAATCAGATTATGTTACTATACACGTCCCATACAGCGAGAAGACAAAGCATCTTTTTGATGAACACAAGTTTTTGCAAATGAAACGCGGTTCAAGATTGATAAATTTGGCCCGCGGCGGCCTTGCAAAAGAGGTTGATGTAATAGCCGCGCTTAACAGCGGGATTATAGAGTGTTATGTTACAGATTTTCCAACGCCGGAACTTATAGCGCACGACAAGGTTATATGCGTTCCTCATCTTGGCGCGTCTACTCCGGAAGCCGAAATCCAATGCGCGAAAATGGCCGCCGCGCAGCTCATAAACTTTCTTGAATATGGCACAATAAAAAATTCAGTAAATTTTCCTGATTGCAAACTTGCCCAATCGGAACGGAACCGCCTGCTTGTGGCAAACCGTAACATACCCAACATGGTTGGGCAGATAACTACGGAGCTTGCCCGCGAAAAAATCAATATAACAGACCTTATAAATCATCATAAAGAGAATTATGCTTTTAACATAATTGATACAGAACAGGAAATTCCTGCGGCACTAATTGAACGTCTGCGTTGTATAGAAGGCGTTGTGCGCGTCAGGACTATAACAAAACAATAATTTTTTTTATAATACGAGGATAAAAATGGGAATGCTTTCAAATAATAAACTTGCTAATTTAGCGACAAGCGCTATTTTTGGAATTGGCGGAGCAATTGCGTTTTCCGTGTTAAGCTTCTTTACAAATGTGCTTATTGGGCCTGTGGGAATAGCCGCAGGCGCAATAATAGGCGTGCTTGGAATTAGCGGAGTTTTTTCACGTTCAAGCGAAGACAAAAAAGACGGGCTTATAGTAGCGCTTACAGGCGCGGTTTTACTTGGAATAGGCTTTAACTTTTGGCATCTGCCTTCGCTTGCTTCATGGATATTTAGAACAGGCAGTACTATTTCTCTTGTTTGGGGAATAGTGTCCGGCATCCGGTTTTTTATTGGACTTCGCAAACGAACTTAATTTGTCTATTTGTTTAATTGTTTAATTGAAATTTTTTTTTGAAACCTACGGCTGTCAAATGAATATGGCAGAGTCTGCCGCGTTAAAACAGGAACTCGAAGCTCTGTTTTGGCTGGAAGCGGGCAGCGCGCAGGAAGCCGGACTTATAATAATAAATAGCTGTTCTGTAAGAGCAACAGCCGAACAGCGTGTTTTTGGACGTCTTGCCCATTACAAAGCGCTAAAAAAAAAACTTTTTGCTGAAACCGGCAAAGCGCCTTTTGTGTTTGTAACAGGCTGCATGGCGGAACGCCTCGGCGAAAAACTTATTGAACATGGAGCGGATTATGTTTCCGGCGCTTCAGAAAAACAAAAAATTGCGCTTATTCTAAAAGAAGTATCGGATAATCTGGACGCGCAAAACCCGCTGCAAAAGCAGCTTAATTACGATAACTTTTTTTCCAAAGACGGTTTTTTTAATTCACACTATGAAGAAGGAAACCCGCGCGCGTATTTGCCTATAATGCGCGGTTGTAACAATTTTTGTTCTTACTGCATTGTGCCCTATGTACGCGGACGGGAAGTTTCGCGCCCGCCCTGCGACATAAAAAAAGAAATTGAATTTTTGGCTTCCAAACAAGTGCGTGAAATTATATTGCTTGGTCAAAATGTAAATTCATATATTTATCCTTCCGGTGCTGCTAAAGATAAAACTGATTTTCCGGCGCTGCTTAATAAAATCGCGGCATGGACGGAAGGCACAACTATAAAAAGAGCGCGTTTTATTTCGAGTCATCCAAAAGATTTTTCGGAAAGAACTATTGAAGCGCTGCGCGGCAGTCCTCTGTTTTGCCGTCATCTTCATTTATGTGTTCAACACGGTTCAAACCGCGTGCTTGCCGCAATGAACCGCGGTTACACACGCGAATCTTATCTTGAACTTGTGCGCCGTCTTAAAGATGCCCTGCCTGGTTTAACTCTTTCTACAGATATTCTAACCGGTTTTCCTGGCGAAACGGAAGAAGAATTTGAAGAAATACTTACGTTAATGGACGAAGTAAAGTTTCTTTATTCATTTATGTATCACTATAATGTGCGGGAGGGAACAGCGGCGGCAGCGCTGCCGGGACGTATTGACGAAGCTGTAAAAAGAGAGCGGCTTGCAAAAATTATAGCGCTTCAAAAAACGCACACAAAACAGCTTCTTCAAAACAGGCTTGGCAGTTTTGAAGAAGTACTTGTAGAGGGTATAAGCAAAAAAAATCCACTGGAAATTCTATGCCGCACGGAACGTGACGAAATGGTCGTTTGCGCAGGAGCTGGGGCGCTTGCAGGCAGTTTTATAAACCTAAAGCTTTTGGAACTTCGCGGGAACACGCTTTTTGGCACTGCCGTAGAACATTAAATTGTTCTAAAACTTTGCGGCGGGCAGCATGGCGCGTAATTCATCCGGACTTATTGGAGCGCTTGTTACAAGCACCGCATTGCCGTCAAGCCGCGGGGCGTTTGCCAAAAAAATTTCGAGAATCGGAAAGTCATCCGGCGTTTGCCCATTGTTCCGCATTATTGTTAGTAAACTTGCTACAAGTTTTGCCTGTGTTCTGCCTGGAGTTTCCAGCCGCAGCTCAATTTCAATTTTTTTTCCGCGCGGCAATAACAAAAACAGAATTTGTTCTATTGGTAATTTAAGCGGAACTCCTTGCGATTCAAGATAACTTTCAAAATAATCGTTTTTTAGTATAATTCCGCCTGCAGGCGCATTCCGCCAAAATTCATTGCAGGAAGCAGGCATTACAATGCCGGCCTCCGGATTAAAAACCGCCCCGCCTGAGGCAAGCAGTACAGAACCGGATTTTATGGAAAGCGCAAGTCTGTTTTTTTTTGAATACCAAAAACCGCCGTCATTTTTAGACCATTCGTCTGAGTGTTTAAAATAAATAGAAGACGTTCCCACAGGGTAGGCGTTTCCGCGAAGCAGGGCAAGTAATTGCGGCCTTTTTCCACTGTAAAACAGGGCAAAACTCGCTTTTTTTGTCTTGGAAAAAACATACTTTGCCGCCGAATTTGTTTTTGTAAACGGTTCAAAAAGCGTATTAAAAATTACACGGTTTTTGGTTTTGTCGGCAAAACCATAAAACAGGGCGCCTTCAGGGAAAAAAGCAAAATCAGATACAACGGTTTTATACGACCCTATATCAAATGGATGTTTAGCCGTTGCGCAGCCAAACAAAAGCGCGGAAAAAACAAAAAGCAGCGCGTATAAGCCGGCATTTTTAACGCACAAGCGTTTTATATAAACTAAAGGTTCCAACTGCTTAGCCTCCTGCCAAAAGCGGCGCCAAGCAGGTCTGTGCAGAGTTTTTTAGCTTGAAACAAGTCGCCGCTGCCGGATTCAAGCCATGAAAGCGCTTTTGGATAATGCTTTTCGAGCTTGTAATCGTCCAATTCCGGTTTTAGCCCCAATATTTCCGCCCAAGCCCACAAAAACATAACGAGGATATTTTCTGCGGCTTCGCCGCCGGCGCTTTCCAGCGCGTCCAGCGTGGCGTTTGAAAGTTTAAGCGCCTGCCGCCAATCGCCTCCGCCTCCATCTCCTGCCAGAACTGTTTCGGCGGCGGCGGAAGCGGCGGCCGTTCTTTCGTAACATTCACGCAAACCAGGACGCCAATTTGTAACATCAAAATCTGTTACTTTATAACTGTCGCGCACAGGATTGTGGTAAAGATACAGGATACCTGAATGAAACGGCGAAACAAAGGCCCTTAATTTGCTTTTGGGGCCGCCATAGACTACAGCGCGAACTATTCCTGAATATTCGCATAGAAAAAACGCTTCACGGTTAGATTCGCCAAATTGTCTGGTACGGAGTACAAGCGCCGCTTCGCTGGTATTCCGGCTCATTCATTCAACGCGCTTAGCGTCTCTTTTGCATTTACAAGAGTTCCCGCGTTAAAACAGGGTATTTTTGTACCGGAATCACGCCATAACGCCGAAAGCGCCGTACCCGGCCCTGTTTCTATAACCGCGTCGAATCCCATAAGCTCAAGCGCCGCTTCTTCTTTTGTCCAGAGTACAGGCGCTGTTATTTGTTTTGCGGCAAGCGTCTTTATAATCGCCGCGTCTTTAACACTTCTGCCTTCTACATTAGAAAAAAAATCGATTTTAGGGTTAACAAAATTAACAGACAGCAGAGTTTTGTTAAAGCTCTCCGCTGCTGCGCTCATAAAAGGGCTGTGAAACGCGCCTGCTACAGGCAGCCGGATAACGCGCCGCGCTCCCGCCGCTTTTAATTTTGCTTCCGCTTCTTTAAGCGCTGTTTCTGTACCGGAAATAACCGTTTGCCTTTGCGAATTAAAGTTTGCCGCATAAAGTTCAAAGCCGCTTTCTCTTAATTCACCTGTAATTTTTTCTACGGTTTCCGGATTCGCGCCAAGAACGGCGCTCATGCCTCCATTGCTGGCGGCAACAGCAAGATTCATTGCTTCGGCGCGGGCTTTAACAAGCAAAAAGCAATCTTCTTTTGAAATTACACCGGCTGTTACCAGCGCGGCATATTCGCCAAGGCTGTGTCCGGCGACCGCGGCAGGAAAGCCATTGTTTTCCTGCAAAAATTCCGCCGATGCAAGATTTGCCAGCGTTATGGCAATTTGAGCGCGGTCTGTGCGTTTTAATTCATTTTCGTCACTTTTTTCAAGCAATTCGTATAAATCAATGCCTGTTTGTTTTGACGCAAGCGAAAAAAGTTCGCGCACAGCGCTGGAAACTTCAAAAAAATCGAGCGCCATTTTTGGGTATTGCGCCCCCTGCCCCGGAAATAAAAACGCAAGCTTTTTTTCTTTTAATCCCATAATGGCATTTTCTGTTATAACGCTTAAAAAATCAACACCTAGGCGGTTTCAAGCAGCAATTCTGAATTAGAGAAAAAATGATGAAGCGGCGCGGTTTTACATTCAGTGTTTTTTGGGCGCATTTTTGCCGGAGGCAGCCGCGTTTCGCGCGGCCTTATCGCAAGCCGCGGCCTGCGCAACGCGCAGGCCGCGGAACAACGGCCGCCACACCGCAGACGCGTTGTGGCGGCCTCTACTGCGGCGCTTCTGCCGC
>JAIRPU010000117.1 GCA_031256815.1 Spirochaetaceae bacterium | reverse complement strand
AAGCTGGCTGTAAAGGTCGCCAGGATATCCGCGGTTTGAAGGCACCTGTTCCTGCGAAATAGCAATTTCCTTCATTGCGTCAGCAAAACTCGTCATATCGGTTAACAACACAAGCACATTTTTATTCTGAAGCGCAAATTGCTCCGCTACGGCAAGCGCAATATCTGGAACCATAAGACATTCAACAGTGGGGTCGCTGGCCGTATGAATGAACATTACCGTGCGCGAAAGCGCCCCGCCGGATTCAAGCGTATTTTTAAAATAAATGTAGTCATCAAATTTAAGCCCCATGCCGCCCAAAACGATTACATCAACTTCGGCTTGCATTGCGATACGTGCCAAAAGCTCATTGTAAGGCTCACCAGAAATAGAAAAAATAGGCAATTTTTGAGAAACCACCAGTGTATTAAAAAGGTCTATCATGGGGATTCCGGTGCGAATCATGTTGCGCGGTACAATGCGCTGCGATGGATTTACAGAAGGCCCGCCAATATTTATAAGATTTTCGTGAAGCGCCGGCCCTTTATCGCGCGGAGTACCGGAACCGGTAAATACCCGCCCCATAAGATTTTCGGAAAAAGAAACCTCCATTGGGTGCCCCAAAAAACGAACTGTATCGCCGGTAGAAATTCCGCGTCCGCCGGCAAAAACCTGAAGCGAAACCAGGTCGCCGGAAAGCCGGTTTACTTCGGCAAGCGAAGTACCAAACACTGTATCCACTTCCGCTAAATCGCCATAACGCACATCTTCCGCGCGTACTGTAATAACACTGCCCGTTATTGACTCTATTTTACTATATACCTTCTTCATTCACGTCCTCTCTTAAAAATTGCTTTTAGCCAAGAAGCTTTTCCGCTTCCGCTTCTATGCCGCTCGAAGCGCTTTTAACCGTGGCAAGCATTTCGCTTTCAAGTTTTGCAAAACGCTCGCTTTTATACTCTGCATAGTTATAGTCAATAAAGCTCTGGCGGAGTTTAGCAAACCACGAACGCGCTTCGTCCTTTTCTTTAAAATTAAACTTTGCGCCCAAAATTCGCAAAAGCACGCCAAAAACATGGGTTTGGCGTTCCGGACTGGCCGATTTATCAACTTCATCAAACGAGTTCTGCTGCAAATAAACTGAATCAAGCAAATCGCCTTTAAGATATACAAGGTAATCGTCTATGCTGGTGCCTTCTTCGCCTACAACCTTCATCATTTGTTCGACTTCGGTGCCGCGTGTAAGGTAGCGCCGCGCATAGGCCACACGCTGCACATCGATAATTCCCGAATATTTTGACCACGATTCAAGCGGGTGAATCGCCGGATACTTACGCGCATCGCTGCGCTCACGGGAAAGCCCGTGAAACGCGCCCACAACTTTAAGCGTAGCCTGGGTTACAGGCTCTTCAAAGTTACCGCCCGCAGGAGAAACCGTGCCGCCAATCGTTACCGACCCCTGAGTGCCATCCCGCAGCCGCACAACGCCGGCGCGTTCATAAAAAGACGCGATTGTAGATTCAAGATACGCGGGGAAAGCCTCTTCGCCAGGAATCTCTTCCAGACGGCCGGACATTTCCCGAAGCGCCTGAGCCCAGCGTGAAGTAGAATCGGCCAGCAGGAGTACGTTCAAACCCATTTGCCTGTAATATTCAGCCATTGTAACCGACGTGTAAAGCGAAGCTTCGCGCGCCGCAACAGGCATTGAACTTGTATTACAAATGATTATTGTGCGTTCCATAAGCGACTTGCCTGTTTTTGGGTCTGTAAGCTCGGGGAACTCTTTTAGAACTTCAACAACTTCGCCAGCGCGTTCGCCGCAGGCGGCTATAATAACAATATCAACTTCGGCATTACGGGAGGTTGAATGTTGCAGCACCGTTTTACCGGCTCCGAAAGGGCCGGGAATACAATAAGTGCCGCCGCGCGCCACCGGAAAAAATGTATCGATAATTCGAATTTGCGTAACCATAGGCTGTTCGGGTTTGTAACGTTCCTCGTAACAATCAACCGGTCTTTTTACCGGCCAGAAAAAACTCATGCCAAGATTAAATTCTTCGCCGGCTTCATCAACGACCACAGCAACTGTATCACGGAGCTTGTAAGCGCCCGCGCCTTTAACAGATTTAACCGTATAGGTTTTTAACATATTAAAAGGCACCATTATCCGGTGAGTAAAAATTCCCTCCGGCACCGTGCCAATCGTGTCTCCACGGCGTAAAACATCGCCCGTTTTAGCCACCGGCGTAAACGCCCATTCTTTATCCAGAGGCAGGGGGTCAAGATAAACGCCGCGCTCCAAAAAATAGCCCGTCTGCCTTGCAAGTTCAGGAAGCGGGTTTTGCAAACCGTCAAACACCTGAGTAAGAAGGCCGGGGCCAAGTTCAACGGCAAGCATATTTCCGGTAAATTCAACTTCATCGCCTATTTTTATCCCACGAGTCATCTCGAAGACCTGAAGCGCGCAAATATCACCCTTAATGCGGATAACTTCGCTTTTAAGGCGCTTATCCCCCAAATGAATAAAACCCACTTCGTTCATCGAAACCTGTCCGTCAAAGCGGACATTTACCATGTTGCCGTTTACTCCGGCGACAATACCTTTAGTTCCAAGCATTTATCTCTCCAAATCAAACAGGATACTGTCAGGCCGCACCCGCCCGGGGCGCTCTTTCCAGTATTCCATCGTATAACGCCTTATATTCGGTAAATCCATCTTCGGTTTTAAAACTCATCCTGCGTTCCAAAAGCCGCAGTTTTAAAAGATACGCATAAATAATATTAACGCCGAAATAACTTACGCCGGCAAGCGCTTCTATTGCGTCCCAGCGCCCTTTATCGATAAAAAGCTCCGCTTCAAGAGGATTATCCATGGCAAGAGCCGATTTTGCCTGGGATTCGGCCTCGGCGTTATCGCGCGCAACAGCGCCGGCGCTTTCGCGTTTTAATTTTGACGCGCGCGCCTCGGCAAGATTGAAAACAAGCGTACGCTCGCGCTCTCTCCATTTGTTAATAAATTGAGATGCCGTTTCCGCAGGCGCTTCCGCGCCTTCCGCGCCAAACACGCAGCAGGGCAAAAGCTCCGCGTCCGCTTTGCTTAAAGCCCCCGCGCAAAGCTCGACAAATGCCGCGCTTGACATAGGGGCAGGCTGCCCGTAGGTTAGCGAAGGAAGCTGCGCGATAAGAAAATAATACGACACAGGTTATATTCCCCTGGCCGCGGATTTTAATGTTTCGGCAAGACGCGGATTGACATAAGCGGAGAGCAATTCAGCAACCGCTTCGGCGGAAAAATCATAATACGCGGAACCGTCTTTTTCGCCAATACGGAACCCGCCCGCTATGTTTTTACCGGCTTTAAGCTCTACGCCGCGGCTTATTTCGGCAGAAAGCGCCTGTTTTGACCAGTCTTCCAGCGTTTTTAGCTGCGCTTCGCCCAAAATAACGTTAACGCCGCCCTGCGCCTTTGACCAGCCTTTAACCACTTCCGGTATTGCCGCTTTAAGGACATCGGAATCGTAGGCTTTGCCCGTTTCCCGCGCTATAATTTTGGTTAAAAGGCCCTCAATCTCTGTTTTGAATGCCAAAATCAGGTTACGAGACGCCTGTTCCACAGCGGCAATACCTGCTTTCCGGTCGCGTTCCGCATCCGCTTTGCCGCGTTCAATAATTCCGGCAGCCTCTTTCTTTGCCGCTTCAATAATAAGCGCCGCTTCAGATTCGGCGGCCGCTTTTAGTCTGGCAGCTTCGCCGCTTGCGGCTTCGATGCCATCCTTCTTTATTTTTTCAATCAATTCCTGAAGTTGAATGTCCATAAACTCTCCATTCTATCCAAAACTAACAGAAGGCTTTTATTTTGTCAAGCGCCCACCTGCCATTTTTGTCAACTACTACCGGAATTGATGCCGCGGCAGGCAGCTTTATTGCGTAATTTTTTTTTCTGCGTTACAATAAGACGATAAAACGGAGGCTTTATGAACGGGTTAGTTATGCTGCTTATCTCTGCAGCGATACTGCTTGCTGCGTATCTTGTTTACGGACGTTATCTGGCTAAAAAATGGGGAATTGACCCCGCAAAAAAAACACCGGCGCTTGAATTTGAAGATGGCATCGATTATGTTCCCACAAAACCCAGCGTGGTTTTTGGGCATGAGTTTGCCTCGATAGCCGGCGCCGGACCGATTAACGGCCCCATACAGGCCGCCATGTTTGGCTGGCTGCCGGTGCTGTTGTGGATTTTAATAGGAGGTGTGTTCATTGGCGCTGTGCAGGATTTTGCCGCGCTCTACGCCTCGGTTAAGACAAAAGGCAAAACAATAGGCGTTATCATAGAAAATTACATAGGAAAAACCGGTAAACGGCTGTTTCTTGCCTTTGTCTGGCTGTTTTCGATTTTGGTTGTGGCCGCCTTCGCAGACATTGTATCCGGTACCTTTATGGGCTTTAACTCAGAAGGCGTTAAAATTAACGCCAATGCCTCTGTTGCCACAACTTCAATACTGTTCATAGCCGCCGCGGTAGCCCTTGGTTTTTTTATAAGACGCACAAGCCCTTCGGGACCGGTTTCGGGCGCGCTTGCCGTTATGCTGCTTGTTGTATGCGTTGTTGCAGGACTCTATTTCCCCGTATTTGTTCCTAAAACGGTATGGCTTTATATAGTTTTTGCCTATGTTTTTGTGGCCTCTGTAACGCCGGTCTGGGCGCTGCTGCAGCCGCGCGACTATTTAAATGCCTTCCTGTTGGTGGCTATGATATCAAGCGCTTTTATTGGCGTTCTGTTTACAGCGCCGGTAATCAATATTCCGGCTTTTGTGGGCTTTAAAGTTGGTTCCAATTCGCTTTTTCCCATACTGTTTGTTACGGTAGCCTGCGGCGCTGTATCCGGTTTTCATAGTCTGGTAGCGTCCGGTACAGCCTCAAAACAAATCTCCAGCGAAAAACATATTCTGCCAATAAGCTTTGGCGCAATGCTGGTTGAATGTCTTCTCGCCGTGCTTGCGCTTATTACAGTAGGAGCAATCACTATAAGCGGAAAACTTCCTGAAGGGATAGTAACGCCGCCGCAGGTTTTTGCTTCGGCCGTTGCCGGTTTTCTTACAAAACTTGGACTGCCGGAAAATGTTGTTTTTACACTGATAACGCTCTCTGTTTCCGCATTTGCCCTTACATCTCTCGACTCGGTTGCCCGTGTAGGGCGGCTCGCTTTTCAAGAACTGTTTACAGACAGCATCAACGAAGGCAAAAAACCCTCGCCGCTTATTGCCGCGCTTACGAACAAATATATTGCAACTATTGCAACGCTTGTTTTTGGTTACCTTTTGGCAATACTCGGCTACCAAAACATTTGGCCGCTGTTTGGCTCCGCAAACCAGCTTCTTGCCGCTATCGCTCTTATTTCCTGCGCGGTATTCCTTAAACGCACCAAACGAAAGGGCTCCATGCTCTATATTCCAATGTTCTTTATGCTCGCCGTTACCTTTACCGCGCTTTTTCTTATAATAACAACGATGTGCGGAAGAATTTCCAGCGGCACATTTGAAACCTCAAAGCATCTGCTTCAATTCGTTTTTGCAATTCTGCTGCTTGCGCTGGGCATAATCGTTGCCGTACAGGGCATACAAAAACTAACAGAAAAGAAAGCGGCATAATGCTCCGGCAGGTTTAAACATGAGGGTAAAATGAAGCGGGAGGTTTGGTAATGGCTGCCGAATATACGGAAACGTCTTATAAATCATCCCGTATAATAGTCAAGGGACAGGATAAAACGGATAAAATCAAAACGTATATAAAAAATGGTAATAAAATTGATATTATATTTTCGGACACGCCTGATACTACCTATTCCTATTCCGCTAAAGATGTAACAATTATTCACTCAAGCCTGGCCGATAAGCGTTCAAGGAATTGTTTCGAGTATCTAAAAGAAATCGCGTCTGTTGTAGGCTTAATAATTGATGGCAAAAATATTTTGGCGAATCGTTATGCGGAAATTGATTTTATAGAAACGCAAAGCATATTCGCGTCATTTTTAACCGGAAAACCGGCCATAAACAAACAGGCTGCTTCCATAAGGGATGTATATCCTTTCGGCTTTAACGCAAGCCAAAGGGACGCGGTTAAAAAAGCGCTGTCCAGTTCATTAAGTATAATTGAGGGGCCGCCCGGAACAGGAAAGACGCAGACGATTCTAAATATTATAGCTTCTGCCCTTATGAACGGAGAGAGTGTCGCCGTTGTATCAAGCAACAATTCTGCGACCGCCAACGTTTTTGAAAAACTGGAAAAATACGGGCTTGATTTTATCGCCGCCAAACTTGGCAATACTCAAAACAAGGAAGAGTTCTTGCAATCCCAAAGACCGTTACCTGATGTATCAAAATGGGAATTGTCAACTGAACAGGAGTCAAAGATGCGGCTTTCTATGCTGTCAATATTTGACAAACTGAATGAAATGCTCGCAAAAAAAGAAAAGCTGGCAAAACTCCGGCAGGAATTGGACGGTATTGAAATTGAACACAGGCATTTTAAGCTCTACCGTAATGTTGGCATGACGGAAACATTGCATAAGTCGTGGCAAAAAATAGACGCAAAAACGGCGCTTGATTTATGGCTTTTTTTTGAACGTTATGCGGCAATGAACAAGTTGTTAAAATTGATTCACCGGATAATAAACCGTATAAAATACGGCGTTACCGGCAGGCAGTTTTTTAAATCAAGCCCGGATATTATTATAGCTCTCTGCCAAAACCGCTATTATGAAACAAGCATAAACGAATACAATCTTTCCATAAAAAAACTTGAAACAGAACTTTCAGCTTATAATTTCAACGAAGAAATGCAAAAGTATTCGGAACTATCCATGCAAATTTTTCGCAATGAGTTAAGCAAAAAATACGCGAACTCCAAACGGGATATGTATTCTCCTGATGACCTTTGGAAGAAATCCGCTGCGTTTATCAAAGATTATCCTGTAATACTAAGCACGACCTATTCACTTAGAAGCAGCCTGTCAAAGCGCGTAATGTATGACTATGTTGTTATTGACGAGGCTTCGCAGGTTGATATTGCCACCGGCGGCCTTGCCTTGTCCTGTGCGAAAAAAGCGGTGATTGTCGGTGATTTGAAACAGCTGCCCAATGTTGTTGACGCGGAAAACAGAAAACGTACAGACGCGGTGTTTGATAAATATGAACTGCCTGAAATGTACCGCTACTCGAACCACAGTCTTTTACTTTCGCTTATAGAAATGTTTTCTGATGCTCCTAAGACTTTGCTGCGTGAACATTACCGATGTCATCCTAAAATCATTGGGTTCTGCAATCAAAAATTTTATGGCGGCCAACTGGTCATTCTCAGTGAAATAAAGTCAAACCGCCAGCCGCTTATGATTTACAAAACCGTTCCGGGTAATCATGCTAGATACCATGTAAACAAACGGCAGATTGATGTAATAAAAAACGAGATTATCCCCCAACAGGGCTATGACCCGGAAACTTCATCGCTGGGAATAGTTACGCCTTACCGGAATCAAACAAATGAACTCCAGAAAGCATTTGAAGGAACCGGTATTAAGGCCGATACGGTGGATAAATTTCAGGGCAGGGAAAATGACGTTATTATTCTGTCCACGGTGGACAATGTTATTTCTGACTTTACGGATAACGCGAACCGCTTGAATGTGGCTGTATCGCGGGCGATTCAGCAGTTGATTCTTGTGGTAAATGACAACGATGATTTGCGGGATACAAACATCGGCGACTTGATACATTATATCAAATACAATAACGGCGAAATAATTAAAAGCGAAATTCACTCTATTTTTGATTTCCTTTATAAAGGCTACGGCGAACAGCGTAAAGAATTATTAAAGCGATATAAAAAAATATCCGAATTCGACAGTGAGAATTTGATGTATGCCGTTATAATGAAAATCCTTAAGGAGGAACAATTTTTGAAATACGGCGTCTCCGTCCATGTTCCGCTCAGAATGATTATTCGTGATTCAAATAAACTTGATAATGAAGAAAAACAGTATGCCATGAATATTTTGACTCATGTAGATTTTCTTATATTTTACAAGATTGGGCGCATCCCCGCGCTTGTGGTCGAAGTTGACGGGGCGGAATATCACAAGGAAGGCGCCCGTCAGGCAGAACGGGATAAACTGAAAAACAGTATCCTTGAAAAATACGGATTGCCGGTTATCCGGTGTATAACCGATGAGAGTCTTGAGGAAAAACGCTTGAAAGAAAAATTGGACCAGCTTTCTGGTTACCTCCAGTTATTAAAATAAAGCTTGATAGTCGAATTGTTTTAGTGTAGAATACGCATTATGTATTCAGTTTTGCTATTAACCATAAGCGACAAAGCTTCACGCGGAGAACGTGTTGATACGGCGGGACCGGCGGTGCGGCAAATGCTTGAAGCCGCCGGGTTTAATGTTACCGGTATTGTTGTGCTTCCCGACGAGGCTGAAATTATCGCAAAGGCTTTGATTGACGCCGCGGATAATAAAACGCTGCCTCTTGTGCTGACGATAGGCGGAACAGGTTTTTCCCCGCGTGATGTAACGCCCGAAGCGACTATTTCGGTTTGTGAGCGTTTAGCGCCTGGTATTCCTGAACTTATGCGCCATGAGAGCTGCGCAATTACAAGCAGGGCGGCGCTAAGCCGCGCGGCTGCCGGAATAAGAAAGCGAACTCTTATTATAAATCTGCCTGGAAGTGAAAAAGCCGCCACGGAAAATCTTAATGCGGTTTTGGAAACGCTTACGCACGCGCTTGATATGCTGCTTGAAAGGCGCTCTGAATGTGCGGGAGCTGCCTTATGAAAAAAGTCCGTGTAGAAGATGCAGCCGGAATGGTACTCTGCCATGACCTTACCCGTATTGTAAAAGGCGGTTTTAAGGGCGCTCAATTCAGAAAGGGGCATATTGTCCGCGAAGAGGATATTCCGGTTCTGCTTTCGATGGGCAAACAATCTATTTTTGTTTGGGAAAAACAGATTGGAATGTTGCACGAAGACGAAGCTGCGGAGCGGCTTGCGAATATATGCTGTGGAGAAAACACAAGCTGCGGGACTCCGGTTGAGGGTAAAATTGAACTAAGCGCGGTTTGCAGCGGCGTCTTTTGCTTTGACCCTTTTGTTTTACAGCAGATTAATTCGGTTGATTCCGTTACTGTTGCCGCCCGTCATGCATGGAGCGCTGTTAAAACCGGCGAGAAACTTGCCGGTATGCGCGTTATTCCGCTGGTTATACCGGAGGCTCTTATTCAGGAAGCCGAAAAACACGCTGAGAACAAAAAACTGTTTTCGGTAAAGCCATATATAAAAAAAAGCGCTTGCATTGTAACCACAGGCAGTGAAATTGCAAAAGGGCTGATAAAAGATTCGTTTACGCCGGTGCTTATTGAAAAATTATCTCAATTTGATATTCGCGTAGTAAAACATATTATAGTTGACGACAGCACAGACAACATAATTAACGCGATAAAAGAGGCGCGTTCACAAAAGCCGGATATTCTGCTGTGTACGGGCGGTATGAGCGTAGACCCGGACGACAGCACTCCTGCCGCAATAAAAATGAGCGGCGCGGAAATTGTAAGTTACGGCGCGCCTGTACTTCCAGGTTCGATGTTTTTGCTTGGTTATTATCCCGAAGGCTGCGCCGTAATGGGGCTGCCTGGCTGTGTTATGTATCATAAAGCCACTATTTTTGACATAGCGCTGCCCCGTGCCGCCGCCGGAATAAAAATGAGCAAAAACGATTTTACTGCCCTTGGAAACGGCGGATTGTGTCTTTCCTGCAAAGAATGTACCTATCCGGTTTGTCCGTTTGGGAAATAAATTTATCTTTTTATACTTATGGAGGAAAAATATGTATAAACTAAAAAATGGTTTGTTTGCGCGGCTGATTCTTTTCGCGCTGCTTGTTGCCGGGTTTGGACAGGGCGCTGCATTTGCCCAGTCCAGGAATGATAAGTCCGCGCAGGGGCAAACGCCGGTTAAACTTCTTGTTGCTGCCGCGGCAAGTCTTAAAAACGCTTACGATAAAGAGCTTATCCCGCTGTTTCAGAAAAAATATTCATGGATTAGCGTAGAAGGAACATACGACAGTTCCGGCAAGCTGCAAAGCCAGATTGAATCCGGCCTTCCGGCGGATGTGTTTATGTCCGCTGCGCCGGCTCAGATGAATGCGCTTGTTGGAAAAAATCTGGTTTCCAAAAAATCGGTAAAGTCTATTTTGGAAAACAGAATTGTACTGATAAAAACCGCTGGAACAAACACGCCTGTAACCAGTTTTAAAAACATTACCGCTGCGCCGGTCATCGCCATTGGAGACCCGGCGAGTGTGCCGGCAGGGCAATATGCCAAAGAAGTTTTTGAAAGTCTTAAAATCTGGGATGCGGTTAAGTCCAAAGCGAGTCTTGGTACGAATGTTACCGAAGTGTTGAAGTGGGTTGGAGAGGGCAGTGCCAGTGTGGGCGTAGTTTACGCTACAGATGCGGCTTCTACAAACAAGGTCAGCATAATTGCGGAGGCTCCGGCTGGAAGTTTAAAGCAAAAAGTTCTCTATCCTGCGGGCGTTGTTACGGCATCGGCGCATGAAAAAGAGGCGCGTATGTTTGTCGATTTTCTGGCTTCGGAAGAAGCGCTGTCTGTCTTTCAAAAGTATGGATTCAGCAAGGTAAAATAAAGCGTAATGGGTGAGGGATTGGATATATCGCCTATACTTATCTCCATGAAAACTGCTTCCGCATCGATTGCGGTAACTTTTTTCATTGGAGTTTTAACAGCGCGGGCCGTTGTTGGTATAAAGCAAAAACACTGGAAGATGATACTGGACGGTATTCTAACCCTGCCCCTGGTTCTGCCGCCGACAGTCGCCGGATTTTTTCTGCTGTATATATTTGGCGCGCGCCGGCCTGTAGGAAAATTTTTGGTAGATTACTTCAGCATTAGGATTGCGTTCTCCTGGGAAGCTACGGTAATTGCGGCGGCGGTAATTTCGTTCCCGTTGATGTATCGCTCGGCGCGCGGAGCGCTGGAACAGGTAGACCCAAATATTGTCTATGCGGCAAGAACATTGGGCTTGTCTGAGCATAAAATTTTTTGGAAAATACGGCTTCCAACGGCGCTGCCCGGGGTCGCTTCCGGCGGGGTGTTGGCCTTTGCGCGCGGGCTTGGCGAATTCGGCGCAACCGCAATGATTGCGGGGAATATTGCTGGAAAAACCCGCACTCTGCCTTTGGCGATTTACTCTGCGGTAAGCGCCGGCGATGAAGAAATGAATACCGCGTATAGCTATGTGCTTATCATCGTTATTTTTTCGTTTCTTGTAGTTGCGCTTATGAACTATTTTAGTTTAAAAGAAAAACGCTTAAAAAAGAAGCAGTAAAGATGAGTGTTACTGTTTCCATTAGCAAAAAACTTTCAAAAAATTTTTGTCTTGAAGCCGAGTTTGAAACCGGCAATGGCTGTCTTGGCATTTTTGGCGCATCCGGTTCAGGAAAGAGCATAACTCTTAAATGCATTGCCGGAATTGAAACGCCGGACAAAGGCTACATAGCCGTTAACGGCAGGGTGTTATTCGATTCAAATAAAAAAATAAACTTAAAACCGCAGGCGCGCCGGGTAGGATATTTGTTTCAAAATTATGCGCTGTTTCCTAAAATGACGGCGCTGGAAAATATTGTTGTTGCGTTAAAGCTTCCAAAACGCGAAAAACACGAAAAGGCGCTGCGCTGGATAGAACGTTTGGGGCTTAATGGGCTTGAAAACCGGTATCCGGCGCAGCTTTCCGGCGGGCAGCAGCAGCGGGTTGCGCTGGCGCGGATGCTGATTCTTGACCCTGAGCTTGTACTGCTGGACGAGCCTTTTTCCGCGCTGGATACAAACCTGCGTGAACTTATGCAGCTTCAATTATTGGAGCTTCTGGAATCGCGGGAGGATGTAATTTTGGTAACGCACAGCAGGGACGAAGTTTACCGGCTGTGCAGTGAACTTTTAATAATGGGCGATGGAAAAATTTCTGCAAAAGGAGAAACCAAAGAGGTTTTTAAAAACCCTGGGACAGTACAAATTGCAAGAATCACCGGCTGCAAAAATATTTCCGCTATCCGTGTGTTGGAGGGCAATTTGGTTTTTGCGCTGGACTGGGGGATTCGTCTGCGGCTTTGCGCGCCTCCTCCTTCCGGCATTACTCACATAGGATTGCGCGCGCATGATTTTCAGGCGCTTGCGGAGGACAGTCTGCCTGCGCACAACCTTATCCGGCTTAATGTTATAAGGCGCTGGGAAGAGCCTTTTGAATCCGGACTGATTTTTACCAATGCCGATGGCGGCTCTTCTGAAAAAGGCGAACTTTGGTGGAAGTGCAGTAAATATCTACTTAAAGATGTACCGGAACGGCTTTTTATTCCGCCTGAGTCGCTGCTGTTATTGCGGGAATAATATCTATCCAAAAAATAATTTATACGAAAAGGGCGTTCATATTTTTAATATTTGGGCGCATTTTTGCCGGTGTTCCGCGGACTACGCACTGCGCCGGCCGTCCCGCCGCAGGCGGGTGTGGGCGAGGAGGGGGAGCGGCGGTATGCTTTGCAAGCAAAGCATACCGCCGCCTGCGAGAAGGCACCGCTATACATCCGAGGCCGTTCCGCCGCAGGCGGCTGGCGATAAAGTGTTGTTGCCGCGCCCGCCTTGCGGCGCTGGCAAGCGCTAAGCGCGCCCGCCTGCGGCGGGCTGGTGGTGGAAGCGCGCTTCGCGCGGCCTGCGGCGGGTGTGGGCACACACGGCCTGCTAAAGTGGCGGGCGCGGGGCAATTTTGGCTGCATTAACTTTTTTATGTTAATACTATAAGATTGAGTATCTTGAACCAGTATCGTATTAAAGGCGGAGCGCCTGTTTCCGGCGTTGTGCGTTTAAGCGGCAATAAAAACGCCGCGCTTCCCTGTATTGCCTGCGCTCTTCTTACAAAAGAGACAGTTTTATTGCGCAATGTGCCGGACATAGAAGATGTCCGTGTAATGTTCGAAGTGTTTCGCATTTTAGGGGGCAGTATTCAATCCGCGGGGCAAAATGCATGGCGGCTTTCAGGCGAGGGGCTCTGCCGCGACACTGTGCCTGCGGAACTTGCCGAAAAAATTCGCGCTTCAATTCTTTTTGCCGGCCCGCTTCTTGCGCGCACCGGCCGCGCCGTGCTTCCGCCGCCTGGCGGCGATGTTATTGGCAGAAGAAGGTTAGACACTCATTTTTTGGCTTTAACGGAGCTTGGCGCAAGCGTTACAATTACAGAAAACTACAATTTTAACGCAAAGACGCTTAAAGGCGCGGATATTTTTTTGGACGAAGCTTCTGTTACAGCAACAGAAAACGCGATTATGGCGGCGGTGCTTGCACAGGGCGATACGATTCTTACAAATGCCGCCTCCGAACCTCATTGTCAGGATCTCTGCCGTATGCTTGTTGCTATGGGCGCTAAAATCGATGGCATAGGCTCAAATATCCTTCATATTCATGGAGTTGAAAAACTGGGCGGCTGCGAATTTGAAATTGGCGCCGATTATATGGAAGCGGGCTCATTTTTGGGGCTTGCCGCGGTTACGCATGGCGAGCTAATTATTGAAGGCATAGACGCGCGCGACCTTCGTCCGGTTAAAATCCCTTTTGGCAAGCTTGGAATTTGCTGGGAACACGAAGGAAAGACGCTGCGTATTGGCGCAAATCAAACACTCAGAGTGAATCATGACCTTGGAGGAATGATACCCAAAATTGATGACGCCCCCTGGCCAGGGTTTCCGCCTGACCTTACCAGCATTGTTACCGTTGTAGCAACGCAGGTTGAAGGCACCGTGCTTGTACACGAAAAAATGTTTGAATCGCGAATGTTTTTTGTGGATATGCTGATTGGAATGGGCGCGCGGATTGTGCTTTGCGACCCGCACCGCGCCGTAATTTCCGGCCCTGCAAAACTGTCCGGTTCGGAGCTTACAAGTCCTGATGTCCGCGCCGGAATGGCAATGATAATTGCCGCGCTTTGCGCAGAAGGCGAAAGCATTGTTAAAAACGTGTATCAGATTGAACGCGGCTACGAGCGTATTGTCGAAAGGCTTACCACACTTGGCGCTTGTATCGAAAGACGCGAATAACTTATGAAGCGAATAATTCTAAAACATGGTGAAGAAAGCCGCATTTTAGGCGGCCATCCATGGGTCTACAATAACGAAGTAAAGGCCGTTCTTGAAGGTCATGGCGAAGCGGCAAAAAAAGCTGAACTTTGCGCCGGTGAGTGCGCCGATGTTGAATCTGATTCCAAACATTATTTGGGCAGGGCATTTGTTAATCCGGCCTCTAAAATAATTGCAAGAATATACAGTTCTTCAAAAGAAGGCGCCGATTCAGGCTTTTTTAAACGCCGTATAAGGGAGGCAATAAACCGCCGTTCCCTGCAGTTAAACGAGTGTTCATGCCGCATTGTATTTGGAGAAGCGGATTTTATTCCAGGCCTTATTTTAGACAGCTATGTTGGCTGGGATTTGGACGCAGCGCTTGAGGCCGCCGGAAATTCCTCAGGTATCACATATAACGCGCTTGCCGGCCGTTTGGGGCCGCCGGAACACTATATTGCTGCGCAGTTTCTTTGCGCCGGAACCGAAGCGCGGCGCGGCATAATAATTAAAGCTGTAAATGAAGCCGCTGAATCGTGTTTTGGAAAAGCGCCGGCGGCGCTTATCGAAAAATCTGCCGTGTCTGTGCGCGAGCTGGAAGCGCTGCCCCCTTCCGAAGGCATTATTGAAGGAAGTTTTCCGCAAAACGGCATCGTTATATTTGAAAACGGCTATCCTTTTGCCGTCAATTTGTTTGAAGGCCAAAAAACCGGCTGCTTTCTTGACCAGCGCCAAAACCATGCGGCAGCGGCGGCGTTTGCAAATGGCCGGCGTGTTCTTGATTGTTTTTGTTATTCAGGCGGCTTTGCGGTTCATGCGGCAAGAGCGGGCGCGGCGGAAGTAACAGCCGTGGATTCTTCTGCGTCGGCATTAAAACTTTTGGAGCAAAATGCCGCGTTAAACGGCGTTCAATCCATAGTAAAACCAGTTTGTTCGGATGTTTTTGATGTTTTGAACAGTTATGGGCGTTCAAAAGAACGCTTTGGGCTTATAATTCTTGACCCGCCTGCTTTTGCAAAGTCAAAAATTCATCTAAGCGCTGCCGCCGCCGCTTATGAAGAAATCAATTTAAAAGCAATTTCCATGCTGGAAACAGGGGGAATTCTTGTAAGTTGTTCATGCAGTTATGCCATAACGGAAGCGCATTTTAAGCACATTATCGCCCGTGCGGCAAGCCGTGCCGGAAAACGCATCGTTCAAACAGACTTTCGCGGACAGGCATCATGCCATCCCATTCTTGCCGGCTACGACGAATCGTGCTACCTGAAATGCGGCATATATACCGTTGTAAAAAGCAAATGAAATTTTTTTGTCAAACAAACTCACAACTAAAATGATATATTAAACTGGATTTTTGTTTTTACGTCAAAGCTCACAACTGTTGTTTATGGCTAAAAAGTGTGCTAGATTTAACTACAATACAGGAGAATATTTTGAAGAAAAATAAAATAGCGGCATTGGCCGCGGCGTTATTTATCGCCGGCACGGCGGAAGTTTATTCATTGGGCCTGGGCGTACAGTTTGGCGGCGGTTTATTCGGCACTAACGCGGCGCTTCTTATAAGCCCCTCAGACGATATGCATTTTGCAATAAGCTGGAACTTTTATAAAGACGGCGGATATCTGGGCTTAAGCGGCGATTATTGGGTTTGGGAGCCTAAATTAACTAAAGTTGGCAGCGGCGCACTTAATTTTTTTATCGGGCCGGGCTTTTATGTTAATCTTGGATTTACAGACCCAATGATTTTGGATTTGGGCTTAAGACTTCCGCTGGGGCTTGATTTAAAGTTCAAAAAATTTGACCTGTTTTTACAGGCAGCGCCGTCTATTGGGATTGAATTTCTTCCAAAATTCGCGCTCGGCGGCGGCGGATTCTTTTGCGGAGCCATTGGCGCAAGATTTTGGTTTTAATTAAATAACGCAGGCGCCCATGCGTTTTTTTGCTTACACAGAGCCGCGGGGCGTTTGCGGCTGTTTTAGGAGTTTTTATGCAAATTTCAGAATTACAAAAAGCACGTTACGGGTACAAACCTAAACTTCCGCAGGCGCTTTCCGGCGAGCTTTCAAATATAAAAGTTGAGCTTGGAGAAGCTACCGGCGCGGTTTCTGATGAAGAGGAACTTCGTCAGATATTCAAAAAGACTTTTGGAAAGCCTGTAGCGTCGTTTAGCGCCGGCAAAGGCAATTTAACTTCAAAGCAGCGCAATGTTGGAGTTATACTTTCCGGCGGCCAGGCGCCAGGCGGCCATAATGTTATTGCCGGACTTTTTGACGGCTTAAAAAAAGACAACGTTTCTTCAAGGCTTTTGGGTTTTGCCGGAGGCCCTTCCGGTTTAATAGAGAATAAATTTATAGAAATTACGCCGGATTTAATAAATGAATACCGTAATACAGGCGGTTTTGATATGATAGGCTCCGGCCGCACAAAAATCGAAACAAAAGAGCAGTTTGCAGCCGCGCTTGAAACAGCAAATAAAAATAAACTTGACGCGGTTGTAATAATAGGCGGCGACGACAGCAACACAAACGCGGCGCTGCTTGCCGAATATTTTGAAGAACACGGCGCGTCAACTTCCGTAATCGGCTGCCCGAAGACCATAGACGGCGATTTAAAAAACAGTTACATAGAAACCTCTTTTGGCTTTGATACCGCAGTAAAAACCTACAGTGAGCTTATTGGCAATATAATGCGGGATTCCAACAGCGCTAAAAAATACTGGCATTTTATAAGGCTTATGGGCAGGGCTGCAAGCCATATAGCGCTGGAAGCGGCGCTTCAAACTCATCCCAATATTTGTTTAATTTCAGAAGAAATCGAAGAAAAACGAATCTCTCTTTCTCAAATTGTTGAACAATTCGCGCTTGCTATATGCAAACGCGCCGAAAAAGGCGAAAACTTCGGCGTGGCGCTTATTCCGGAGGGGCTTGTTGAATTTATACCGGAAATGAAAAAACTCATATCAGAAATTAACGATATTATAGCGGTAAAAAGCGCCGAATTTGCTGTAAAAGATAGTTTTGAGGCTCAGCGTGATTTTCTTCAAAAAAATATTTCGGGCGAAAGCTTCGCCGTATTTGACTCAATTCCGCTGGAAATAGCAAAACAACTCCTGTTTGACCGGGATTCGCATGGTAATGTACAGGTTTCGCGTATAGAGACAGAAAAGCTCATTATTGGAATGCTCGAAGAAAAACTAAAAAAACTCAAAAAAGACGGCGTTTATAAGGGGAGTTTTTCGGCATTGGGGCATTTTTTTGGCTATGAGGGCCGTGCCGCCGCGCCTTCGAACTTTGACGCGGACTACTGCTACAGCCTTGGATTCAGCGCGTTTGTGCTTATTGCGGCGGGGCTTACCGGTTACATATCCAGTGTGCGCGGGCTTGTAAAACCGGCGGAGCGCTGGAGCGCGGGCGGAATTCCGCTTACAATGATGATGAATCTTGAAAAACGGCATGGCGCGAAAAAACCGGTAATAAAAAAAGCGCTTGTTGAACTAAACGGAAAGCCTTTTAAGAGTTTTGAAGCGGCGCGGGACAAATGGTCTGTAGAAACGAGCTTTGTTTACCCTGGAGCGATTCAGTATTACGGCCCAAGTGTGGTTTGCGATGCTACAACTATTACGCTTCGTTTGGAACACGAGGTAAAATAAAAAAAGCGGTGCGTCTGGATGTAATACCGCACCGCTCTTTAACTGAAGGGAAAGCCGCAATGGCCCCTGTTGATTATTTTATCGGAATTTGGAAAATAAGCTTTAGAGCTTATGTTGTGTTTTCCAAAAATGATTATGCTTGGAGCGGAGGGCAGAAACGCCGGTAAGACCTCTCTTGCCTGCGCGCTTATTTCAAGGCTAAAAACAAAATACCCTGTTTACGCTTTAAAGGTTACCGCCGTAGAAAGCGCTGCCGGCGAATGTCCGCGCGGCGGGGCGGGCTGCGGCTCATGCAAGCTTTCCGGCGAGCGTTTTGTGCTTTGCGAAGAGTTTGATAAAAAAAGCGGCAAAGATACGGCGCGGCTGCTTGACTCAGGCGCTGAAAAAGTGTTTTGGCTACGCTCTTTGCGTTCAAGTTTGGAAGAGGGCTTTGCCGAATTTCTTGCCAAACTGCCGCCGGAGGCGTTTATTATTTGTGAATCAAATGCGTTGCGCGAAGTTGTTCATCCGGCGCTTTTTGTTATGCTAAAAGGCGAATCCGGCAGTGTAAAGCCTTCCGCCAGTCGTGTTGCGCATCTTGCCGATATTAGATTTGATAATCCCACGGAAGCTCAAGCGGCCGAAAGTTGCCTTGCGCGTTTACCCGCGTGTTTTTCGGCACCGGACCGGTAATAAAAGCATTACTGCCTATAATAACGCCTTCTCCTATCACCGTTCCGCCGCCAAGTATGGACGCGCCGGCGTATACGGTAACGTTATCCTCAATTGTGGGGTGCCGTTTTACAGACTTTAAGGCCTGGCCGTCTTTTGTGGAAAGCGCGCCAAGCGTAACGCCCTGGTATATTTTTACGTTATTCCCTATAACCGTAGTTTCTCCAATAACAATGCCCGTACCGTGGTCTATAAAAAAATGATGCCCTATGTGCGCGCCCGGATTAATGTCGATTCCGGTGGCGCTGTGGGCGTGTTCAGTCATAATTCTGGGTATCATTGGGACTTTTAACAGGAAAAGTTCGTGGGCAAGCCTGTAGACCATTATCGCGTAAATTCCGGGATACGAAGATATTATTTCATCTTTGCTTGCCGCAGCCGGATCGCCGTCAAACGTTGCCTGAACATCTGTAGCGAGCAGGCGGCGAATGTTTGTAAGCCGTTCCAAAAACACAAGTACAATTTCTTTGGCGTCTCCTTCGCAGTCGGAACAAGAACCACATTCCTGCCTGTGCCGCAGCGCATATTCAACTTGTTTTGAAAGTTCAAAACAAAGTTCTTCTATCAATTCGCCTGTGTGATATTCAACAAAATAGGGCGCTATATTTTTTTTTCCAAAATAACCCGGAAAAAGCAGCTGGCGTAGTTTTTCTATACTTTCTATAATTACAGAGCGGTTAAGATGATACTCGTTATCAAATAGAATCGAATCGTTCATTTCCTTGTAACTGGAAATTAGATTCTTTACAATAGACGTAATTCGCGTTTTTTCAATTTCTTTCATACTCAATGTTAGTGCCTGGCGTATGAATCGGCAATGCCTTTAAGACTGGCCATAAGCGATTCGCCAAAACTGTCTATCTGGTTTAACTCATCATTTTTTACTTCGCTTTTTAGACGTGAGAGTTTTTCTTTAACCGAATGAGCGCTGATTCGCAAAAGCGGCGCTCCAAGATGCACACATTCGGTCGCTTTTTCGTAAAATTCCATGATAAGAGATAGAATTTTGATTTGTTTTTCTGGCACGCAATACATATCTGTTTCGTCAAACGAATTCTGCTGCAAAAAGCCGTTTTTAATTATGTCCGCTACAAACAAAATGAGTTTTTGGTCGTCAGGCAGCGCGTCCGGCCCTATAAGCCGCACAATTTCCGCAAGCCGCTGTTCTCTGTTCAAAAGGTCAAGTGCAGCCTGCCGCGATTCCGACCATAAATGATTAACACGCTCCCACCATGGGGCAACTTCTATAGCGTATTCACTGTAACTGTTTGTCCAGCTTATCGCCGGATAATGGCGCGCATTGGCAAGGTCGCGCTCCAATGCCCAAAAACATCGGATAAAACGCCTTGTATGCTGGGTTACAGGCTCCGAAAAATCTCCGCCAGGGGGAGATACCGCACCGATAACAGAAACCGAGCCTTCTTCTCCGCAAAGCGTGCGAACCCTGCCGGCGCGTTCATAAAATTCGGCAAGTCGTGTTGGAAGGTAGGCGGGGAAGCCTTCTTCCGCCGGCATCTCTTCCATTCTGCCGGAAAGCTCGCGCAGTGCCTCCGCCCAGCGGCTTGTGCTGTCCGCCATTATCGCTACATGATAGCCCATGTCCCGGTAGAATTCGGCAAGCGTAATGCCGGTATAAATCGATACTTCGCGCGCCGCAACCGGCATATTTGATGTGTTTGCTATTAGTATTGTGCGTTCCATAAGGCTGCGGCCGTTACGCGGGTCAATTAAGTGGGGAAATTCGGTAAGAACATCGGTCATTTCGTTACCCCTTTCGCCGCAGCCAATGTAAACAATAACATCGGCATCGCACCATTTTGCAATAGCGTGTTGAGTCATTGTTTTGCCGGTTCCAAAACCGCCTGGAATAGCGGCTGTGCCGCCTTTTGAAATAGGAAAAAATATGTCTATTACACGTAAGCCGGTTAAAAGAGGCTGGTCAGAAGAAAGCCGCGCTTTTTGCGGACGCGGTTTTCGCACAGGCCACCATTGCGCTACAGGAACTTCAAAACCGCTTTCTGTAGTGGCAATAACGCTGTCTATTGTAACTTCGCCTTCGGGTTTAAGAAAATTCAGGGTGCCGTAACTTTGCGCGGCGGAAGAAGCGTCGCCTTCGGACGCCGTTGTACCGGGCGGTACCATTATTTTGCAAAAAACACTTTCTGTTTCAGAAACGCCGCCAAGCACAAGGCCGGGAATCGCTTCGATTTTTTCGCCTGCCGCAAGTTTTTCCGCAATTTCTGCGTTTGGTTTCCAGAGGTAGCGTTTTGCGGAATCCAGTGGTTCGGAGCGGTCGCCAATTGCCATAAAAGCGCCGGACTTTTTATAGAGCGCTTCTAAAGGGCGTTGAATTCCATCATAAATTGTGCCGATTAGCCCTGGCCCAAGTAAAACAGAAAGCGGCCTTCCGGTGGAAAGCGCTTCATCGCCAATTTCCATACCGGTACCGTCCTCATATATTTGAACAACGGATTCATCGTCAAAAAGCCGGATAATTTCGCCTAAAATTCGTTTTTTGCCTACTTCGACAACATCGAAAAGCCCCGCGCCGCTCATGCCGGCAATGTGTACGATAGGGCCGGAAATGCGCGTAACGCGCCCGGTAATCGTTTGCTGCGCCATAGTAATATGTTAACGCCGCTTACGTTTAAGGTCAAGAAGCCGCATTGAGCCAAGT
>JAIRPU010000096.1 GCA_031256815.1 Spirochaetaceae bacterium | reverse complement strand
CTTTGATGACGCAGGCTGCCGCATTGCCGACTTCGGATTGCACCACCCGCCTGCCCCTTCCCGTAACCTTTCATGGAAGTCATGGGACTATGCCGCGGCAGGCGTGTTTTTAAAGCGTTTGCAGCGTATGCCGCTTTCAATGGAAGATCAAAATACTTACAAAAGTTTTATTATCTGCGTTCTTGCAGAGGAGTTTAAAAAGCTCGGCTGGGCAATGCAGCTGCACCTTTTCCCATTACGCGCCATTAACACAAGCCAAAGCGCGGCGCTTGGCCCGAATACCGGCTTTGACGCGATAGGAGACGGCGATGTTTGCGCGCCGCTTGCAAAGCTCCTAGATGCCGCCGAAAGCCGCGGCGGACTGCCAAAAACAATACTCTACAGCCTTAATCCAAAAGATTTTTACCCGCTTGCCGCTATTGGCGGTTCGTTTCAGGGCGGAGAAAGTCCCGGAAAAGTTCAGCTTGGTTCGGCCTGGTGGTTTCTTGACAACAAAGACCAGATGGAGGCGCAGCTTCGTGTTTATGCAAACATTGGAGTTCTTCCGCGTTTTATTGGTATGTTAACCGATTCACGCAGTTTTCTTTCTTTCCCGCGCCATGAATACTTCCGCCGTATACTCTGCAATCTAATTGGCAAATGGGCAGAAGACGGCGAAATTGACCCGAATATTGAACTTTTAAAAGGATTTGTCCGCGATATATCGTTTAGAAACGCGCAAAGTTATTTTTTAAAATAAATATTGAGAAATACAGGAGGAAATATGGAGTTCTCAAAATTAAAAACAGGAATGGCGGTTGGGTTAATGGCGCTTGGATTGGTTGCCGCTGCGGCGTTGCTTGCTTCGTGCGAAAAACGTTCCCATGGCAAAATCAAAGTAGCGTTTGCGGGTACCGAGGCGGCTAACACCGGTCAAAGCAGAATGATGCAGGAAGTTGCGGACGCTCTTAACGAAACAGGCAAATTTGACTGCGACCTTTACGTTAATGGAGCGCTGTCCAACGACACCGACAATCTTGTTACACAGGCAAAAATTGGCGTGCCGCTAGTGGTTCCAAGCGACCCTGGCCGGCTGGCAAGCCAGTTCGGGATAAAGGATTTAAGTATCCTTATGGCGCCTTATGTGCTTACCGACCGCGCCGCCCTTGAACGGCTGCCGGACACGGCAATTTTTAAGGAATGGCAGACTAAGCTTGAAGAACAGGGCATTATGTTTGTGGCCGATATGTATAACGGCTTTCGCAGTTTTTATACAAACATTCCTGTAGAAAATGTATCTGAGTTAAAAGGGCTTAGGATTCGCGGCTTTGGCAACTCCATAGGCAACGCGCTGGCAAAGTACCTTGGTTTTGCAAACATCGGAATTTCGTGGGGCGAAGTGCTGCCGGGCATTCAGCAAAAAACGCTTGACGGCTGCGAAGTTCAGGTTGCCACCGCTTATGGCACGGCAATTTACGAGGTGGCAAAGTATTTGGCGCTTAGCAAGCATTATATGCTGCAATCATCGTTTGTTTGTTCAAAACGGATGTTTGACGCAATGCCGCCTGACGCGCAGGATATATTTATACGCACCATACGCGAAAAAGCAAAAAAATACGGCGAAATTGTCGCTAAAGAAGAAGAAGATTATTACGCCAAAATGAAAGAAAAAGGCGTGGCTATTTACGAAGTAGACATCAATGAATTTCAGCAGGCTATATCTCCTTTGTATACAAATAATGATTTAGGGTTTTCCGCCGGTTTGCGCGAGCGTCTTTTTAGCGAATTAGGATTGTGAGGTATTTATGAAAAAGATATATAATGCATGGTGTAAAATAGAAATTGCTGTCTGCGGCGCAGGTTTTGTTTTTCTTGTACTGTTTGTTTTTCTTTCGGCAATACTGCGTTTTTTTCGTATATCAATGTCGTGGATTATAGATATGGCGCTGTTTCTGCTTTCGTGGACGGCGTTTCTCGGCGCGGATATAGCGTGGCGCAGCGGGCAGCTTGTAGGTATTGATATTGTAACCCGCAAACTTTCAAAACGGATGCAAAAATTTATTGCGCTTATAATTTATATCGTAGTGTTTTTTGCGCTTGGAGTTTTTATTGTTTATGGCATAAATCTTGCATGGCAGGAGCGTGTGCGTACATATCAGTCAATACCAATTCCGTATTCTTTGGTAACGCTGAGTATGATTGTCGCATCGGCATCCATGTGCATTTCTACCGCTATAAAATTTTATGACGGCATTATCAATTTTAATAAGGAGGCATAACTATGGCATTTTTGCTTTGCTGTTTTGTTTTATTTTTGGTGATGGGGATGCCCATCGCATTCGTTATCGGGATTTCCGCGCTTGCGTACTTTTTTAGCACTCAATACCTTCCATTTGAAGTAGCAACGCAGATGGTAGTTTCGCAAAGCCAGAGTTTTGCGTTTTTGGCGGTGCCATTCTTTATTTTTGCCGGCAATTTAATGAACGTTTCCGGTATTACAGACCGCCTTCTGCGGCTTGCACGGCTGCTTACACGGGGAATGTACGGCGGTACCGCGCAAATTTCCGTAGTAATGAGTACGCTCATGGGCGGCGTTTCCGGGTCTGCTACCGCCGATGCAGCAATGGAAACACGCATTTTAGGGCCGGAAATGGTAAAAATCGGCTATAAAAAAGGCTATATTTGCGCGGTAAACTGCGTTACGGCGCTTATCACCGCAACAATACCGCCGTCTCTGGGGCTTATCATCTTTGGTTTTGTCGGCGAAGTTTCCATTGGAAGGCTTTTTGCCGCCGGCATAATTCCCGGTATTTTAATGATGCTCGTGCTTATGTCAACAACATCAATTACATCGCGTTATTACAAATATGACCCGCCCAGCGGCAAAGCCAGACTTTCGTTCAAAGAAGTCTTTGCCGAATTAACAGAATGTGTCTGGGCGCTGCTCTTCCCTGTTCTGCTTATTGTAGGAATCCGAATGGGTGTTTTTACGCCTTCGGAAAGCGGAGCCTTTGCCGTTGTATACGCGCTTATTATTGGAAAGTTTGTCTATAAAGAATTAAACTGGAAAAACTTTAAAGAAGCGCTTATAACCACAGTAAAAGATAACGGCGCTATAATGCTTATTATAGCAATGTCCGGCCCCTTCAGTTTCGCTATAACATGGGTAAAACTGCCCATAGCGTTAAGCAGCTTAATTTTTGGCGTTACCAATAATCCGCAGGCGCTTGTACTTATCATGCTGGGCTTCCTTTTTATTACAGGTATGTTTGTAGACAGCAATGTAAACTTTCTACTGCTTACCCCTATTTTCCTGCCCATGGTAAAAGCGGTCGGCATAGACCCTGTGCATTTTGGCGTTCTAATGGCAACGGTATGTACGCTTGGCGTTATGACGCCGCCTATTGGCTCGGCATTATACACGGTTTGCGGCATAATAGATTGTCCGCCGGAAGAGTATACAAAATATTCACTGCCGTTTATGCTTGCCGTTCTGCTTGAGCTGGCTGTGCTTGTATTCCTGCCGGACTTGGTGTTATGGATACCAAATATGATATTCGGAAAATGAATACAGTAATTACATTAACAGGAGCCTTGTGTGCTGGATATTACATTAAACAGCGTTAAACAAAACGCCGGCGCTTTTAAAAACGCGCAAATAACGCTTCCTCAATTTGACATTGACGCGGTGCGCAAAGAAACATTTGCCGCGCCTGTTTGGGCGCACATAGGGCCAGGCAACCTGTTCCGCGCTTTTCATGCAGTGCTGCAGCAAACGCTCATCGAAAAAGGGCTAAGCGGCAAGGGGATTATCGCCATTGCGCCTGTAAATTATGCCGAAGCAAAAACGCTTTACCAAAAAAGCGATAATCTCTTTGTCGTTGTAGTAATGAAGGCCGATGGCAGCCTCGAAAAAAAAGTTATTGGCAGCGTTACCGAAATGCTTGCCGCCGATACAGCAGACAGCGTCTGCTGGGCGCGGCTTAAAACGGTGTTCGCAAACCCTTCTTTGCAGATGGTTACGCTGGCCATTACAGAAAAAGGCTACGATTTTAAGACTATGGATGGCGCTGTGCGTCCGGAAATCGTCGAAGAACTTGATAAAGGGCCGGAAGGCGCAGAGCATATCATGCTTAAGCTCTGCGCTCTGCTTTTTGAACGTTATAAGGCGGGAGGCGCTCCGCTTGCGCTTGTTTCAACTGATAATTTTTCGCATAACGGCGATAAACTTAAAGCGGCAATGCTAACCGTTGCTGGCGAATGGCTGCGCCGCGGCAGTGTTGAACAGCCTTTTTTAGATTATATTGGCAATAAAAAAAAGGTTTCTTTTCCGCTTTCAATGATAGATAAAATTACCCCGCTGCCATCTGAACGTGTTTCAAAGGCGCTTTCTGAAGCCGGCATCGCCGGTATGGAGCTTGTAAAAACCTCCGGCAGCGCCGTAAAAGCTTCGTTTGTAAATACCGAAGAAAGCGAATATCTCGTTATTGAAGATGACTTTCCAAATGGAAGACCGCCGCTCGAAAAAGCCGGCGTTTATTTTACCGGCGCTGAAATTGTCGATAAGGTTGAACGAATGAAGGTGTGTACCTGCTTAAACCCGCTGCACACCGCGCTTGCAATTTTCGGCTGTCTGCTTGGATTTACTTCAATTGCCGAAGAAATGGCCGACCCTGACCTTAAAGCGCTTGTAACCAAAATCGCGTATAACGAAGGGCTGCCCGTTGTTACCGACCCAGGCATCATAAAACCTTCGGAATTTGTAAAAGAGGTGTTATCCGTGCGCTTTCCCAATCCCAACATTCCAGATACGCCACAGCGAATCGCAATGGATACTTCCCAAAAATTATCAATACGCTTTGGCGAAACAATTAAACTTTATATGTCGCGCAGGGAACCCGGCGCGGATAAGCTCGTCTTAATACCCCTTGTAGAAGCGGCGTGGTGCCGCTATCTTTTGGGTGTTGACGATAATGGCAAAAAATTCACGCTAAGCAGCGACCCGCTTCTGGCGGTTGTGCAAGCGCAGCTTAACGGCGTAGAACTTGGAAAACCGGAAACGGCAGAAGGCAGACTAAAAAATATTTTGTCAAACGAAAAAATATTTGGCGTTGACCTTTATGCCGCCGGACTCGGTAAAAAAATAGAAGGCTATTTTGCCGAGTTGATTGCCGGTAACGGCGCAGTGCGAAAAACATTGCGCAAATATACGGCGTAGCGCCTTTGCTGCCGCCTGGCCGGCAGTTTTTATTACTAGGAGAGAATTGTTATGCAAATGACTATGCGCTGGTTTGGACCTGGCTACGACCCGGTTAGTTTACAGCATATAAGACAGGTGCCTGGAGTAACCGGCGTTATTACAACGCTTTACAACAAACTGCCGGGCGAACAATGGGAAGAATCCGAAATAAAGTCTCTTAAAGAGACGGTAGAAAAAGCCGGATTAAAACTTTCCGGCATAGAAAGCGTTAATGTACACGACGCAATAAAAACCGGCAGCTCTGAACGCGATAAATATATTGATATTTATATTGAAACGCTCAAACGGATTGGCAAACAGGACATTCATCTTATCTGCTATAACTTTATGCCTGTATTCGATTGGACGCGCAGCGACCTTGCAAAACCGCGTGAAGACGGCAGTAACGTACTCGCATACGACCAAAAAGCGATAGACGCCATAAATCCTGACGATATGTTCGCGTCCATGAGCAGGCAGTCAGGCGGCCATACGCTTGCCGGCTGGGAGCCGGAACGAATGGCGCGGCTTAAAGAGCTGTTTGCAATGTACAAGGAGATTGACGAAGAAAAACTGCTTTCAAATCTTGCGTATTTTTTGCAGCGGCTTATGCCGGTTTGCGAAGAGTACAATATCAATATGGCAATACACCCCGACGACCCGGCATGGCCTGTGTTCGGGCTTCCGCGAATTGTAACAGGCAAGGAGAAGCTTCTGCGCATAATGAAGCTCGTTGACAATCCGCATAACGGCGTTACGCTCTGCACGGGAAGTCTGGGAACAAATCCCAAAAATGATATTCCGGATATTATCCGCGCGCTTAAAGGCAGAATTCATTTTGCCCATGTGCGTAATGTACGGCATACAGCGCCCGGCGTGTTTGAAGAAAGCGCACATCTTTCGAGTGATGGTTCGCTTGATATGTTTGCAATAATGAAGGCGCTCTACGATATAGGGTTTCGCGGGGTAGTGCGCCCTGACCACGGAAGAGCAATTTGGGGCGAAACAGGAATGCCCGGTTATGGCCTTTACGACCGCGCTCTGGGTGTAACCTATCTTAACGGTTTGTACGAAGCGATAGATAAAATGAGTTAGGCACTTATCTTTCAGCTTTAAAATGTTAGAATTATTCTATAGGAGTGAGCTATGCTGAATGTTATAACCGAGCTTGAAAAAATCGGTATTGTTCCTGTAATTAAAATTGATGATGCCGCAAAGGCGGTACCGCTTGCCCGCGCGCTTATCGAAGGCGGTATCCCATGTGCGGAAATTACATTTCGCACTGAAGCCGGAGCCCAGGCGATAAAAAACATTGCAAAAGAAGTTCCAGAAATGATTGTGGGGGCCGGTACGGTACTCAGTATTGAACAGGCAGACAGGGCGATAGAAGCGGGCGCGCGTTTTATTGTAAGCCCTGGTTTTAATCCGCGTGTGGTAGCGCACTGCATCGGCAAAAAAATTCCCATTACGCCTGGATGTACAAATCCTTCGAATATGGAGGCGGCGCTTGAAATGGGGCTTAATGTGCTTAAGTTTTTTCCAGCCGAGCAGTCCGGCGGGCTTGCCTATCTTAAAGCTGTATCCGCACCGTTTCCAATGTTAAAGTTTATGCCTACAGGCGGCATAAACGCGGCGAATCTTGGCTCTTATTTGGCGTTTGAAAAAATAGTTGCCTGTGGCGGCTCATGGATGGTTCCACCCGAAGCAATTAATGCCGGAGATTTTGCAAAGGTTACAGCGTTATGCCGCGAAGCGATAAATTCAATGCTCTGCTTTAATCTGGCTCATGTAGGAATAAATACTGCAAACGAAGCCGAAGCAAAAAACGCGGCTAAGCAGTTTGAGCTTCTCTTTGGTTTTGCCTCAAAAGACGGCGCGTCATCGGTTTTTGCCGCCGCTTATATCGAATTTATGAAGCAGCCCTATCTGGGCAAAAACGGGCATATTGCCATAGGCACAAATTCGATATTGCGTGCGCAGGCTTTTTTGGAGCGCAAAGGTTTTTCTTTTAATGCGGAAAGCAAAAAGCTGGATGCGGAAGGAAAAATGGCGGCAATATATCTTAAAGATGAAATTGCCGGTTTTGCGGTTCATCTTGTTCAGCAAAAGCAAAAATAAATTGATTAAGGAGTTTGGTTATGCAAAAAGTAATAACCTTTGGCGAAATTATGCTCAGGCTTGCGCCTGAAGGGTACTATCGTTTTGTGCAAGCGGCAAATTTTGGAGCAACCTATGGAGGCGGCGAAGCAAATGTGGCAATTTCGCTTGCCAATTATGGTCTTGACGCGGCGTTTGTTACAAAATTGCCCGCGCATGAAATTGGGCAAAGCGCCGTCAACAAACTGCGCGAGTTTGGCGTTAATACCCAATTTATATCGCGCGGCGGCGAGCGTGTAGGAATTTATTTTTTGGAAAAAGGCGCGTCTCAACGTCCTTCAAAAGTAATTTACGATAGGGCACATTCGTCGATAAGCACAGCGGCGCAGACGGATTTTGACTGGAATAAAATTTTTGACGGCGCTTGCTGGTTCCATTTTACAGGCATTACTCCTGCGCTTGGCGCAGCCTGCGCGGAAATCTGTCTTGAAGCCTGCAAGGCGGCAAAGGCAAAAAAGATTACCGTTTCCTGCGATTTAAATTACCGTAAAAATCTTTGGACGCGCGAAAAAGCCGGCGAAGTTATGGGGCGTCTTATGGAATATGTGGATGTGTGCATTGCAAACGAAGAAGACGCCGCCGATGTTTTTGGTATTCACGCAAAGGGCAGCGATATTTCGCATGGCGAGTTGAGCCGCGAAGGCTACAAAAATGTAGCGTCCCAGCTAAAAGAGCGTTTTAACTTTACCCATGTTGCCATTACACTGCGCGAATCCATTTCGGCAAATGATAATAACTGGGCGGCAATGCTTTATGACGGCAAAGAGTATTATTTTTCAAAAAAATATCCCATGCACATTGTTGACCGCGTTGGCGGCGGCGACAGTTTCGGTGCCGGGCTTATATATTCACAGTTAAAAAACTCAACGCCGCAAGAGGCAATAGAGTTTGCTGTTGCGGCAAGCTGCCTTAAACACAGCATAGAAGGCGACTATAATTTAGTATCTGTTGATGAAGTAAAAAAACTCGCCGGAGGCGACAGTTCAGGACGGGTGCAGCGTTAAGCGCTTAAACCCCGGTTTAACAAAACCGGATGAATACAAATAAAAATTATCTGTATTCATCCGGTTTATTTATAATTTATCTTTGTTTTACCCACATATTCGTTTTTATTTTTCTTCGCAGTAACAGGAAGGCAAAGCCGCATAAACAGCGGCGCAGCGCACAAGGTCTTCTTTCCATGTTTTTTCGTTAGGCGCGTGCGCTTCTTCTTCTTTGCCCGGTCCAAAACCAATACACGGAATTTCGTTGCGGCCCATTATCGCCACGCCGTTGGTGGAGAAGGTCCATTTGTCGACTTTTGGTTTTCCGTACATACCCTTGTAGGCTTTTACCATAGCCTTTGTTGGGTTTGCATCCTCCGGTATTACCCATGTTGGAAAATAGCAGTCAATTGGATATACAACGCCGGTATAGCTTGCTTTATCATACTTATACATTGATACTTCCGCTTTATGTTTTTTTACAGCCGGCAATGCGCGAATTTCTTCAAGCGCGCTTTGATAAGTTTCGCCCCATGTAAGGCGGCGGTCTATCGAAATAGCGCAGGAATCGGCAACGGCGCAGCGCGAGGGCGATGTAAAGTAAATCTGGCTTGTGGCAAGCGTCCCTTTGCCAAGGAATGGGTCGTTTTTTAAACGGTTATTAAGTTCGCGCACTTCAAGCAGAATTTCCGCCATTTTGTATATGGCGTTATCTCCGCGTTCCGGTGCGGAACCATGGCAGGAAACCCCTTTTACATCTACACGTATTTCCATGCGCCCGCGCTGCCCGCGGTATATGTTTCCGTTGGTAGGCTCTGTAATAACAACAAATTCAGGTTTTATGCCTTCTTCTTTAATTATGTATTCCCAGCACAGTCCGTCGCAATCTTCTTCCTGCACGGTGCCGGTAACCATAACTTTGTATTTGTCGTTTAAAAGCCCAAGGTCTTTCATAATTTTGGCGCCATAAACTGCCGAAACTATGCCGCCGAGCTGGTCGGAAGTGCCCCTGCCGCCAATTTCGGTATCGTTTTCGTAACCTTCAAACGGGTCGAATTTCCAGTTGGCGCGATTGCCTACACCAACCGTATCAATGTGCCCGTCAAAAGCGATTAGGGTTTTTCCTTTTCCCATATAGCCAATAACGTTTCCCATTTTGTCAATGCCGGCTTCATCAAAACCGGTTTTTTTCATTTCATCGACAATCCGCGCCGCAGTTTCTTTTTCGCCGCAGCTTTCTCCGGGCAGACGAACTATATCACGCAGGAACTTAGTCATATCTGCACGATAGCCTTCCGCTTTGCTTTTAATAGCATTAAAATCCAGCATTTTTATCTCCTCGATTCTCAGACCGCATAAAGCGGCGTAATTTTTGTTCAGTATACCACTGAACAAAAGTAACGTCAACCCCTGTGGCAAAGATTTTTGACTATTACTTGACTATTAGAGGTAGCTTCCGATAATATTAGTGTTATGAAAAAAAAAGTTTTTCGCAATGTATTTGCCGTTTTATTTTTTATTGCGTTAGCGCAGGCGCTTGCCGCGCAGGAAGCAATAGATTCGTCGGAGTTACAGAAAGCTACAGGGCCGGTTGAATTTATAAGCAACACAGCCAGTCCAACCCGAATTGACAGCAGGGCGCAAATTCTTCAGCTTGGCTCCGGCCCCGGGCAGGCAGTACGCGGCGGAGCGGCAAGGTCTGGCAGTGTAGGCCGTTATTTTGTTATTCACAGGCTGCACCCCGAAGAATTTGATAAACTGGACGCCGATATTTTTGGACTTGGCGCGTATGCCGGAGTCGATACAATAGCAAATTTAAGATTAATTATATCAGGTTTTTTACAATCCGCTTACGATTACAACGAGGCAGACGCCGGTTTGCTTGCCGAATATATTACGATTTACAATGCGGTTTACAGACGTAACCGCGCTTATTTTGAACAGCGTTACAAGACGCCGCTTCTGGAGGATTTAACTCCCGGCAGTGAAGGTCTGGCGCTTCGTTACAACGAATGGCCTGGAAATACTCTTATGCTGGTTCCTCTTATGACGGCTGCGGCAGGTTCGCTCAGCGCAATAGATACCACCGCTATAAGCGACCCGGCGGTTATAAATAAAATGCGCGAAGATCCGGATAAAGGCATTGACAGCAGGCAGGATTTAGTTGCGCTTAAAGAACGCGAAGCGGAAGCTGCGGCGCAGGCTGCCGAAAAACAAAAACAGGAGAACCTTGCCGAGCAAAAGCGCGTAGCTGAAGAGCAAAAGCGAATAGCTGACGAGCAAAAACGAATAGCAAATGAAAAAGCCGGTCTTGAAGCCGAAAAAGCAAGCGCGTCTACGGCGGAGCAAAGAGCGGCGTTGGCAGAAAAAGAAGCGGCGTTAAAAGAAGACGAGGCGGCGTTAAAAGAAGATAAAGAGGCGCTGCAAAAACAAAGCGAAGAACTTGCCGCAAAGGAAGAAGCCACTCGTAAAACAGAAGCATTTGCCGACCTTAAGTCTGAAGAGGCGCAGAGGGACAGGGCAACCATTGCCTCCGACCAGCGCGAACTTATAGCCGGAGCGGCCAAAGAAGCTGCTGCGGCGCCTCCAGGCGTACTTGCCATCCGGCTTTCCGGCCAGTCGAATCCGCGTGGAACGATAATTAAAATAAATCCCACATCCGGAGCTACGCTGCAAACCTCTCCTTTGAACCAGGTTTCCGCGCGTTCGCTTACGCAGGCCGGCGGTAAAACTATTGTTGTGGCTACTTCCGGCGGTAAAACTCGGCTTGTCGAAGTAGACCCCGCTACGCTGCAAACTTTAAAGCAGGGCGAAGACGACCTGAATGCGGATACCCAAATTTGGCTGCAGGGAGCGAATCTTTACGCAATAATTAATTCCGGCGGTAAAAATTATGTTGGCAAGTTTGATGTTAATCTTGCAAAACAGGCGCAGTCAAAAATGACTGTTCATCCTTGGGCGGCGCTTAATTTTCAGGGAGATAAAATTATAACCCAGAACGACAAAGGCGCAGTTGTGTTTATGAATGCTTCAACTTTGACCGAATAAGCCGTTGTTTAAGGCGGACGGGAGATATTATGTCAGAAACAGAAGAGATACAGGCAAAAAAGGCTCTAGTTCAACGTGTGCGCGAAATGGGCTTTCGGGAGGCAAGCGCGCTTGAACATGAAAGCCTGCGTGTGCTGATAGACGATACAGGTTCTTTTTGTCCTGAACTTTGCAATACACAGGATTCAAGACGGCTTAACGCGCACTGGGTGCCATATTTTCGCGCAAATTCTCCGGAACCCTACAGCGATTCCAAAAACGGCTCATACTGGAAGTCGGAACATCTGTATAATATGGCGGGAAGTTTTGTTTGTTTTCCAAATTATGGTACCGGTCATATATTGGACGGCATTATGCATCCTGTAAACGGATGGACGGCAAATGAAAAATGGAATTTTGTAAAAAGCGGTAAAGATTTGGAAAGCGGCGCAATTTGGACGCTTTCTACAATGGAATCGCCCGATACTAAAATGCCGCTTTCTTTTCGCAAAGTAGACGCGCTTGTGCCCGGAGAATCTGTACTGTACTCTGCTTTAAAAATTACCAACAATGGTTCCAAAGAAGTTGAAATTACGGGCGGCGCTCAAAGTTTAATAGGAGCGCCGTTTTTTTCGCCTTTATGCCACATTTCCGCATCGGCAAAAGAATGGATAGTTCCGCCTGTTGGCAGCGAATACGACGCCACGAGCCGGCTTGCCGCCGGTAAGGAATTTATATCACTTTCCCGCGCCCCGCTTGCTTCCGGCGGCGAAACCGATATTTCTGTAGCGGGCGGCCCAATAGGAAAGACCGATTACATTATGGGCGCTATTCCAAAATCTTCAGCCTTAGGCTGGGAGGCCGTTGTAAATCCGGTACTAAAACTTGTCTATTTAAATTTTTTTCCTGGGCCGCTTGGCATAGAAGAATCAAATGATGTTCCCATATATTTTAATCATATTCTGTTGCAATATGGCGGACGCTCCTGGGCGCCCTGGGCGCCTTACGAAGGCGGAACTGATATTTCGTACTGTCTTGGAATTGGCGGCGCTACCTCCGCATGGACAGCCGGTCTTGAATATTCGTGCGCGGCAAAAAAAGTTTTAGGTTCGCCTGTAACTTTTACTATTCCCGCAAAAGGGGAAAAGACGTTTTGCCAGGGTTCGCTCTTTGACCATTACGAAGATAATATTCTTGATTCAGGCATAGTCGGTGTAGAAAACGAAGAAGGCAAACTTGTTTGCAAAAGCGCGGCGGCGGCATGGCGTTTTAATGCCGATACGAGTTTTAAGGTTATCCGGCGTTTATAAACTAAAATGCGCCTTTTTGTAAAAGCGCGTTTTGCGCTGCCGGAACCGCTTGTACTTTTTTTTATTTTATCCATGTTTAGCTGCGGCGCAGGCAGGCCGCGCATAGACGAATTTAATCCGGAAATTGGCAAAATCGGAGAGTATCTGATAATAAAAGGCGAAAACTTTGGCGATATACAGGAAGAGTCTTTTGTTAGCTTCGGCAGCGTTATTCCAACCTTAACTTCATATAAATCATGGTCAAATAACGAAATTATAGTTCGTGTTCCGGATTTTGGCGAATCGTGCCCTCTTAGCGTTACAAGAGCCGGTAAAAGGAGCAAGGCCCTGTTATTTTCGGTTGAAGATTCAATACCTGTTTTTCAATCCGGGCAATCATTGCTGCCGGTAATTGCGGCGGTAGAGCCGGCGCAGACTCAAACAGGCAGAATAATTGAAATTAAAGGCGCCGGCTTCGGAGCGAACCAGGACGAAAGCAGCGTGGAATTTAGCTGGGCGGCGGAACATGGCGCGCAAAACGGCGGCGAGCAGCATATTTCCGCCCGTGCGGATGACGGCGTTTTTGAACTTTGGAGTGAACGTCTTATAAGATTGCGTATTCCGGACGGCGCAGCAAGCGGATTTGTCCGTGTTAAAACGTCTAAAGGGCGGAGTAATCCAATGCCTGTTACTGTTTTGCTTAACGCCGGTTCTAAATTAATAAAAAATAAAAAAACCTATGCTGTTTCTTACTCTGTTGATGTTAAAGCGAATAAAACCACGCTTCCAAATTTTCTTTTTTTATGGGTGCCTTTGCCATTAAACTGCGCGTGGCAGCAAAACAAAGGTTTTATAGAACGCAGCGCCGAGCCGTTTATCGAAAATTACTGCGGTGTAACACTGTACCGTTTTTTGGATATGCAGAACAATTTTTCAAAAAAAATTGCGGTTTCATTTCTTGTTGATGTTTATGCAGTTCAAACTGAAATTGAATTTCAAAAAATACAAAACCTGCGCGAATCCGCGTGGATGAAAAAATCGCTTGCTTCAACAAAGTTAATAAATGCCGAATCTGAATTTGAATCGGCAAAGAGCATTGTTGGAAACGAAACAAATCCGTATCTTAAAGCGCTTGCAATTTATCGTGAATTATTTGACGCCAGACAGACTAACGCTCTTCGTTTTTGCGCGCTCTGCCGCGCCGCGCTTGTTCCGGCGCAGCCTGTAGCCGGTATTTTGGTTGATAAAAACCGCGAAAGCCGGCCGCATATTTGGGCGGCGTTCTGGCTGGACGATTTTGGCTGGGTGCCGGTCGATTTTGATACCGGTTCCTTCGGTGATTTGGATAACAATCATATTGCGTTTAGTTTTGGCGAGACTGAACTTTTGCCAATGGAGAGCAGTTCGAATACATCCGCTTACGAAAAAAGCTACGCCCTGCAAAATATTTGGGAAGAATCTTCTTCGGGAATAAAATCTTATTCATCTCATTGGAGCGAAATAACAATAACAGGCGTATATTAGCTGCGCCTGTTTACGCTCCGGCGAAAAACAAATTCGTGTTATGGACACAAAGCCTGCCTGCTGTTATAATGCCTGTATGAAGTGTTGCAAGGCGGTTTTGCTTGCCGCCCTAAGTGTTGTTTTTGAATCCTGCATGACCAGCCCCGCCGTAGTTAGTTTTGCCATGCCGCATATCATACGCAGTGATGAACGAAAACTAAAACGGAACTACGATAACGAAGCGTTAAGGCTGGAAGCCGCTTCTTACAATGTTATTTATGCAAATGCATTTATAGAATCCAGCGCAAATATGCTGCCTGTTTCAAAACTAAAAACACGCGACCGTAAATTGGCGCTGGCAAAGCGTTATTACATGGCGGGAGGGACGCTTCTTAGAGAATGGCTTGAAAAAAAATATCCTGGCATACCGGCGGCAAAGCTTACAAAAGCAGATGTTCCGGCGGTTTACTGGATGGCGGCGGGCGAACTTTCGGCGTATTCTCTTGACCCATTTGACATTGATTTAGGCTTGCGGATTGGGCAGCTTTTTTCTCTTGTAAAACGCGCATACGAACTTGACCCGGATTTTAACGTAAGTTCTCTTGATGAATTTTTTATTTCTTTTTATGCAGCCATGCCTGCCGTGTTTGGCGGTGATATGGCAAAAGCCAAAGCGCATTTTGCAATAGCCGAAAAAAAAACAAAAGGAGAAAGCCCTTCTCCATATATGTCTTATGTGGAATCGATTGCAATTCCGGAACAGGATTCTGCTAAATTTGATGAATATTTAAATAAGGTTTTGGCTGTAGATATTTCAAAAATAGAAGGCGATACCGCAAAACTGGCCGCTAAATTGGCCAAAAAAAAGGCGGCATATTATATAAAAAACAAAGACAGATTCATATTGAATCTTTGAATTAAACTATATTGAATTTTGGGGAGTTAAATGGGAGTAAAAATGAAAAAAAATTATTTATTTTGTTTATTGTTATTTGAATTTTGCTTTTCCGCCGCGTTTGTACACGCGCAGAAAGTTAAGATAAAGCTTGCGTCAATAGCGCCAAAATCGACCGACTGGGGACGCGCGCTTGATAAAATGGCAAATGAATGGAGCGCGGCGACAGGCGGTGATGTAGAAATTATTGTCTATCATAATGGAGTATTGGGAAGCGATGAAGCCGAAGTCTTAAAAAAGCTCCGTATGAATCAGATACAGGCGGCGGTATTTACATCTGCCGGAATGAGCGCAATTTCAAAAAAAATATGGACCTTAAGCGCGCCGTTTTTAATTCGCAGTGATGAAGAAATGGATTATGTTTTGCCAAATGTGTCTGAAGAGTTTGAAACCGAAATGGAAGCTTCCGGTTTTAAGTTAATTTCGTGGTCGCGTGTAGGATGGATTAAATTTTTTTCACGCCGTCCGGCGGCTGTGCCTTCGGAACTAAAGTCGCAGACTATTGGCGGAAACTCCAGCATTACAGAACTTAATAACATATTAAAGAATATGGGTTACACATTGCTGCCTGTTGCCAATAACGATATGCTTGTAGCGTTAACTTCCGGAAAAATCGATTCGTATTATTTAATGCCGGCCTATGCCGCCGCAATGCAAATTTTTGGAATAGCAAAGAATATGCTGCCGCTGGATATAGCGCCTGTAATTGGCGGTATTGTTATGAATCAGTCTGCATGGAGGCAAATACCGGAACGGCATAAAAACAAACTTTTGCAAATAGCAAGGCGTATAGCAAAAGAAAACGATATAGGCGCGCAAAAATTGAACAATAACGCCATAGAAACAATGAAGCGTAATGGACTTGTCGTTACGTCTCTAAGCAAGGCGCAGGAACAGCTTTGGTTTGGAGAGGCCGAAGCCGCCATGCCCTCAATGCTCAGCGCGCGCGGTTCCGTGCTTGATGCCGGCGTCTACCGAAGGGTAGATTCGCTTTTACGCGATTATCGTTCAAAGCAGAATAAACAATAAAGATTATGGATAAAACAAATTCTAACAGCAAACACCGTTTTGGAATTTGCATTACGGCGGCTGCCGTTTTGGTTCTTGCAGCCCTGCCCGTTATTGAATCGTTTGTAAAGCTCTTTTTTAAAAGAAGCATTCCTTTTTCGACGGAAATTATAATGCAGATGTTGATGATAACAAGCTGTGTTTCCGGCGTTATAGCTGTGCGCAAAAAAGAGCATCTCTCTATAGGCCTTGTTCAATATATAAAAAATGAATCTGTAAAATCGAAACTCATGATTGTAACAAATATGCTTTCGGCCTGTGTTTCGGCGATGCTTGCAGTGTGTTCTGCGGTTTATATCAGAGTCGCGCTTGACCATAACACAATGATTGGCTTTATTCCCCAATGGATTTTTTCTGTTGTAATGCCTTTGTGTTTTATGGTTATGTCGTTTTACTTTGCCAGAGCTTTGCCGTTTTCCGGTAAAAAAAAGCTGCTTGCTTTTATTCCGGCGCTGTTTTCGTTGTTTTGCTCACTGCCGCTGATAGCGCAATTTATATGGCTTTTTGATTTGCCGGAATCCATGCTGCGTATGCATGATGTGCTTACCGTTTTAATACAAAAAACTTATGTTCCTGTTATTTGCTTTATTGTATTGTGCGCTATTGCAGGAGCGCCGCTTTTTATTGTGTTTGGCTCGCTTGCAATGGTCTTGTTTGCGGTGCAGGACAGTGAAGTAGCGGCAATTATTGTAAATGTGGAGAGCGTGCTTACCAACGTTGACTATTCGGCAATTCCGCTTTTTGCGCTGGTTGGATTTTTTCTTTCGGAAAGCAAAGCTGGAATACGCATGGTAGAAACTTTCAGGGCGTTTTTTGGCTGGTTCAGGGGAGGTTTAATTGCCGCGGCAACGCTTATTTGCGCGTTTTTTACCACTTTTACGGGGGCTTCCGGAGTTACAATACTGGCGCTGGGCGGTATTTTATTTTCTATACTTACGCCGCCAAAAGATTCTGCGCGGGCCGGCAGCTCATCGTGCTATCCCGCTTCGTTTTCGCGCGGGCTTTTAACTTCAACGGGCAGCATAGGGCTTCTGTTTCCGCCGAGCCTTCCTATCATACTGGTTGGCATTACAATGCAGCAGAGTATTATAAAATTTTTTATGGCGGGAATACTGCCCGGGATTTTGCTTATCTGCGCAATGGTAGTTTTTGGCATTATAATTTCATTTCGCGCTAAAATTCCAATAGAAAAATTTAATTTTTTATATGCATTAAAATCGTTAAAAAACTCTATTTTTGAACTAATGCTTCCTTTTTTGCTTTTGGCCGGATTTTTTTCAGGTATTCTTTCTATTTCCGAAATTGGAGCGGCGGCGCTTGTATATATATTTATAATAGAGGTATTTGTTAAACGCGATATTCCGCTGCGCGCAGTGCCTGGTGTATTTGCAAAAGGACTGCCGATTATAGGCGGAATTTTGATGATACTTTCGCTTTCCAAAGCGCTTTCTGAATATATTGTTTTTATACAGGCTCCGGAGATTTTTGCGGACTGGATGCAGCGTGTGGTATCTTCAAAAATTGTATTTCTTTTATTATTGAATGTTGTGCTTTTAATTACAGGCTGCTTAATGGATATTTTTTCCGCCTTTGCGGTAATGCTTCCGCTTATAGTGCCGCTTGGAGCGGTTTATGGAATAGACCCGCTGCATTTGGGAATTATTTTTTTAATCAACCTTGAAGCCGGTTATCTTACCCCTCCTGTAGGGCTTAACCTTTTTTTGGCGAGCTACAGATTTGAACGTCCGTTTATAGAGATATGCCGGAATGTTTGGCCTTTTTTATTAATACAATTATGTGTTGTTGTGCTGGTAACCTATATTCCGGTTTTATCCACCGGTTTGCCCAAACTTTTTTAGGCATATTGATTTTGAGGCACGGTTATGAAGTTTGCTATGCTTGGCGGAAGTTTTAACCCTGTACACAACGGGCATTTAAAACTTGCCGCTCAAACACTTGACTTGGGTTACGACCGTGTTATTTTGGTTCCGGCGTTTCAGTCTCCATTAAAGCCCGCAGGCCAACATTCCAGCGCCGCTGTAAGGGTAGAAATGCTGCTTGCCGCTATTTCCGGCGACAAACGTTTTACTGTTGATATGTGTGAAATTATCAGGGAAGGCATTTCTTACACTGTAGATACTCTAGCAGATATTTCCGCGCGTTACAGGCCGGAAGGCAAACTTGGACTTGTGCTTGGAGACGACCTTATAGCGGATTTTGAAGCATGGCGCGGCGCTGACAGAATAGCGGTTAATGCTGAACTAATAGTAGCAAAACGTAATTTTAATAAAATAGAATTTGCCTATCCGCACAAAGAAATGCAAAATGAAGTTTTAACGTTAAGCTCGAATCAGGTTCGTAACGCTGTCTCAAATAAACAAGAATGGCATAACTTTGTTCAACCGGCAGTCGCTCAAATTATAGAGCGTAATGGATTATACGGATGTGAACGATGCACGGAAGTTAAAAAGGCGGCGGCATTAAATAAAGACGCGGAGCTTGAAGATTTTGTGCGCGGTAAATTGGACATTAAACGTTTTGTTCATTCAAGGAATGTGGCGCTGCACTGCGCCGATATAGCACAAAGGTTTGGAATTAATGCCGGCACAGCATGGCGGGCGGGGCTTTTGCATGATATTTGTAAATGTGAATCCAATGAGGCGCAGCTCGCGCTTGCGCTGCGCGACAGTGAGGCGCTTACAAAAAAAGAAAAAGAAACTCCTTCGCTGCTGCACGGCAGGGCAGGCGCCGTGTTTTTAAAAGAAACCTTTGGCGAACAAGACGAAGAGCTGCTGGACGCTGTCCGGTGGCACAGTACAGGAAAAGAAGGAATGAACGCGCTTGCAAAACTTGTTTACATTGCCGACAAAATAGAGGTTGCCCGCGCTACCGTTGACCCTGAATTAAGAATGTTGGCTTTTGGCCCTTCGCCGCTTAAAAATCTTGACGAACTCTATGCTAAAATTTACAGCGCAACGCAGGAATGGCTTTTAAAACATGGAATAATCTGAGGCCGCGCTAAAAAAATCCGATATATTAAAAGTATGCCTTTACAAAGGATTGTTTTTTTATTTTTTTTATTTACCTCATTAAAAGCCGGCGCAGACGTGCCTATAGAGCAAATTGCCGATGATTCCAGCATTAGGCGGCATTTGGCAAAAACTTATTTTATTGACCCTCCGCTTGATGTGCTTGCGCGAAAACCTGTATTTGAACGGCTGGATTCCGGCGATATTACGCAAATAAGAAGTGAACGCTCAAATAACGGCGAGTTTTCAATAATAATTGCGCGCCAATCCGGCGGCGCTTTTCCAGGCTGGGGGCAGGGCTCTTTCATTTTAACAAGAAACATTGCCGGCGGGCAGCCTGTGCGCGCGCGTATTTTTTTGCGCAGCGATCCTTATACCTATATACAATTCAGGCCTTCGGGCGCTTCAAAATCCGAAATGGACGCTGTTGTATATGACGCGCTGCTTACACAGTCGCTGCCTGTTGCGCTTCCTTTTGAAAAATTGATAGAGACGCCGCTTTTGCAGCTGCTTGATATTCTGGACAAAAAGTTTCCGCGCAGGTATTACAACCCAAATTCAGAAGACTACGGCGTAATTAGAAAATTGCTTGGCGAAGTCCGGAATGAAATCCGTCCGCTCAAATTTGGGGACGATGGCGCGATAAACGAAAACGGCGTTTATGTTTATATAAAAGATCTTTCACCGCAAAAAGAAACTTCTTTTCTTAACTGTTCTGGCTTTGCAAAATGGTTTGTCGACGGGATTCTGCGTCCTGTAACAGGCGCGCGGCTTGCTGTAGCGCCTTTAAAAATGCCATTTGGAAAGCGCGGAACCAATTTTACAGAGCCCTTTGAGCGAATACGCGACCCTTTTTTTGGCCTGGACTGGAGCCGTAACCTTGCCGCGGCGGCGGCAGCTACATTAAAATCGCCTGCTTTTGCTTCGCTAAACGAAATTGAAGTTAGGAGCGCCCCTTTCCAGGCTATGTTAAAACGGCATGGAAGAACAAGCGCTGTGTGTAACTATCCAGGCCATTTGGAGAACATTGGCTTTAGCTTTGAGGGGATTCAGCCTTTGCTTTACACACTTGCAATAGATGAACCAGGTAATGTGTTTATTGCCGCGATAAGCAGGGTGGGGGGAACGCCTCCGCTTAGGACTTATTTTCATGTGGCGGTTCTTGCGCCCTATTTTGATGAATCTAATATGTTTCATGTGGCTGTGTTTGAAAGCGCCGAAGAAACTTCTTTTTCGCGCTTTAGGGTTCGTTACCCGCAGCACCATGTTTCTCTTTGCCGTATTCCTGTAGAAAGCGCGTTTTCGCCTTGAGCTGCGGACTGCCGGTTTAAAGGCGACCGGCGGCCGGGTTGAGGCGGCCGGCCGCCGGGGTTGAGGCGGCCGCGCCGGGGTTGAGGCGGCAGGGTTGAGGCGGCCGGGCTTGTTTAAACTTATTGTTTGTGGCATACTCTATCCTTATGAATAATTCTAGGGGAACCATGCCGTGGCGTTTTTTTGACGTTATTATGAGCGCTTTTGTTGTTATTTTAATTCTGAGCAACATTGCTTCTTCCGCAAAAATTGTCGATTTAAAGATGAGTATTGCCAACATTGATTTGATTTTTGACGGCGGCACATTAATTTTTCCGCTTAGTTATATTTTAGGAGATATACTTACCGAAGTTTACGGCTTTCGTGCGTCAAGGCGTGTAATTTGGACGGGTTTTGGACTTTCGGCGCTGGCCGCGCTTGTGTTTTTTGTTTTAAACTTGCTTCCCGGAGAACAAGCGTGGGAAGCATACGCGGGGAGCGCGGCTTATAATTCGATTCTTGGCGGGATGAGCGCCGGCGGCATTGTGCTTGCGAGTCTTGCCGGATTTTTTGCCGGAGAATTTTCAAATTCCATGCTGCTTTCCAGAATTAAAGTACTTATGAATGGCCGGCTTCTGCCGTTTAGGACTATTGTGAGTACTCTTGTTGGAGAATTTTTAGACAGCATAATCTTTATAGGAGTAGCAACGCTTACCGGAGTGTTTCCGCCAGAACTTTTTTGGGCTTTGATACTGACAAATTATGTTTTAAAATGCTCAATAGAAATTATATTTACTCCTCTTACCTGTTTAATTTCTGCGCGGCTTAAACGCGCGGAAAAAATTGATATATTCGACAGAGGGGTTATTTACAATCCGTTTGGGTTTTAAGGGCATTATCCGCATTTGATTATTAACATGGCGTTTAATTTATTGACTTTTTTAGTAAAAATCATTATATTTGTATAGAGGTTGGAGGAGTTAGATGGAGCATTTGGAATTTACCGCCTGGATAGAAGAAAAACGAAAGGAAGCTCAAGCAAGCGCCTCTGCCAAAGGCAGGGAGATCGTAGGCAGAGTCTGTACGGAAGCAAAAAATTCTTGCAAGCCGGCTTTTAGTGAATCACTTCGTGAGGCAAACCGCGCGCGTACTCAAAACAAAAAATAAAAAACGCGAAAACAAATAACAACGGAATCAATGTATTAATGGCAGGGGACGCCGTTCATGGCGTCTCCGGTTGTCCCTGCGGCGGCACCGGATTATGGGTGCCGCCGCGCCGGTCGAGGCCGCGCTTAACGCTCTATGCCTGTCCTTTTCCGTGGGCCGCGCCACCACACCCGGCTTCCACCACGTGGGCCGGAGGCCGCCACCCCCTATTACTGCGTTATCTTTCTGATACGGTGATTGTACGTATCCGAGACATATATATCCCCCGCACTATCAATCGCCATCTTTGTTGGCAAGTTAAACTTTGCCGATACGGCGGCTCCGTCCACGTAGCCGCCGTCTGAACGGATTCCCGCAAAGATTGTTACTACCCCGTTGTCTGTTATTTTACGTATACAAGCGGCGCTGGCTTCCGAAACATAGATATTTCCTGACGCGTCAACCACTATGCCACGGGGTAAAAAATACCCCTCCGGAGGACCGGCAAGGGTTGATACGTTTCCGCCGCTCGTTATCTTTCGGGCATAACCGTTGCCCGTATCCGCCACATAGACATTCCCAACGCTATCCACCGCTACGTCATTTGGCGCGTTAAATTGCGCCGATGAGCCTGACCCGTCAAAATAACCTTCTGTGCCGGTTCCGGCAAGAGTTGATACACTACCGGTTGACGTTATCTTAAGGATACGATGGTTTAGAGTGTCTGCAACGTACACATTTCCACTGCTGTCAACCGCTACTCCCCATGGGTCGTGCATAATGGAGGTATCCCCGGCGGTTCCGGCAAAGGTTGATACCATATTTGTAGACAAGTCTATTTTTCGTATGAGGTGGTTGAAACGATCCGCGACATACAGAACAGTTCTATTGTTGTTAAACGCTATACCGTGAGGTTGATTGAATTTGGCCGATGTGAGTGACCCGTCTGTAGAACCTTCTGTGCCGGTTCCGGCAAAGGTTGATACCGTATTTGTAGACAAGTCTATTTTTCCTATGCGGTGGTGACCGCTATCCGCGAAATACACGTTGCCGGAATTGTCAACCGCTATCCCCCATGGCTCGGAAAGTTGTACCGTTGTGCCTTGTCCATCCAAAATGGATGGGTCGCTGCCGCCGCCGGCAATAGTCGATACCCAGGGCATCGATAGTTTTCCGTCGTTTTTTATACCACACCAATAGCCGAGCTGCGGCGGCGTTACCGCGAATTTATCGTAATTTGCCGCAAGGTATGAACCTGTCAGCACCTGCCTTCCGCTTACGTAGTCTGACGGCGTTACAGTGGCCACAGGAAACGCTCCACCAAGATTGCCGTCTATGGCGATAGTGTCGTTGTTCTTCAAATACACGTCGTTGTCGGCGTCAATTACGGCGCTGCCCGACAGACTCAGGACGGCATAGTGCAGATCGGCTCTCGCGCACACGCCGGCGCCGTTTCTCGATGCCCTGTTCCCGTGAATTTTGGCATTGCCCGTCATGTTTAATTTTTGTTCATGAACATATACGCCGCCGCCTTCTCCGTTACCTTCTTCGTCAGAGCCGGGGTTGCCGGTATGTTTGGCTTCATTGTACCGGACAACAGCATCTTCTGAGATGCTTATGGGTTTGTCGGTTTTTATACCGCCGCCGCCGTATCCTTCGGCTTTATTGTATTCGATGACTGCGGTTCCCTTCATCACAAATTGGGGATTGTTGGGGACGTTCTTGGGAATATGTACGCCGCCGCCAGTCCGCGCCCAGTTGTGTTTGATTACGCCCTCTGACATAGTGAATGAACCATTCGAAACTTCCACGCCTCCTCCTCCTGCGGTATTACTTTCATTAGTGTTTTTATTGTATTCAATGCTGCCACCGGTCATCAAAGTGCTTCCGCCACTTATCTCCAGGGTGGGATAAGTAGCGGAGTTGTTTCGCAGCACTGCGCCGCTTCCTATGGCAAGGCTGCCGCTGCTTATCTTAACCAGAGGGCATGACGCCGTTACGCCGCTGTTTGTCGCGCCATTCGCCGGCGAGGGCGGGGATCCCGTTCCGTTTGCCCACACCGCGCCGCCGTCAAGTATCAGTTGACCGGTTCCGTTCCCCTCCAGCTTAAGGATGCCGCTAGTGTTATCAACCGTAAAAAAAGCGGCGCTAGTAAAGCTGGCTGCGCGTTTTATTACCGCGCTTACGTCTTTTTTTACACTTAAGGTTACGCTTTTGGAAATAGAAATTGTTGAGGTTGAACTACTAAAACCGCCGGAAGCAGACCCGTTGGCGGTTAAATTATTAAGCACATAGGTTGTTTCGCCGGTTTGCGCGGCATCTATCGCATCTTTTAGAGTGGCATACCTAAGGTAGCTTATGCTGTTGGTAGAAGTTTGCGCGGCCCGTTCCGCCGCAAGCATCGAAAAATTACTATACCATTCAACCTTTATTTTAACCGGTATATACGGCATTAAAAATTCAAAATTTTCCTGCCGGTTAGACATATTCGCGGACAATTCACGCAACGGAGAGGAGAGCGGGTTGTCTTCGGAATTATCTTCCACGCTAATCTTTTTTAAAAAGCAAGAGTCGTTTCCTGTGGTGTAGACAGTTACATCCGTCAAAGGGTCGCAGCCGGAATACGAAGCCGAGTTAAAAGTGTTGCCCAAAGCATCGTTTTGAACAAAATTTGCAGTCCCGTTTGCCGGATATGGAGTTTCAATAACAGCAGGCTGCAAAAGCGGCGTTGTAAAACTTATGTCAAACGCCGCCGGCTGCTGCCCCTCCACGGTATGCGGCCCGCTTATCCTCTTAAAAACACGCCCGTTCGTATCGCGAACAAACATCTTCGCGTAAAATTCCG
>JAIRPU010000025.1 GCA_031256815.1 Spirochaetaceae bacterium | reverse complement strand
CCGGCCGGCCATCATCTGCGCCGCGCAAAGCGGCGGCCGCGGCATCCGGCGGGGCGGCTGCATCCGGCGGCGGCCGCATCTGGCAGAGGCGGCGCAGGCCGCGCAACGCGGCGGCGGCCGCATCTGGCGGAGCAGCGCAGGCCGCGCAAAGCGGCGGCGGCCGCATCCGGCGGGGCGGCCGCAATCGACAGCCGGCGAAACCGCACCGCGGTTTCACCGGCCGGCCATCATCTGCGCCGCGCAAAGCGGCGGCCGCGGCATCCGGCGGGGCGGCTGCATCCGGCGGCGGCCGCATCCGGCGGGGCGGCCGCGCTTCGCGCGGCTTGCCTGCGGGCTATCATATATGTTTTAAGAGGCCCGTTCTGATTTTATCCCGTATTTTTCACTTGCGGATAATTTCAAAAATTTTTTCCAGCGCCTGTTTACATTCCGGCGCGAATGGAATATAAGGCCAGATATGCATCATCCTCTCGCCCGGATACCATGCCGCTTTTATCCCTTCATCATTCAGACGCCCGGCAAATGCCGCAACTTGAGGATGAACGCACTCGAAAGTACCGGAAAAAATGTGCATAGACGGGAACCCGGAAAAATCACCGTAGAACATGGAGTTGTAATAGTTTTCCCTGTTGGCGTCTAACTTAAACAGCGTCCTCATCGAATCAAAGAATGGCGTAGCCAGCATAACATCAACCGGCTCAAGACGGCGCATTTCGCTTAGAATCGTTTGGTCGTCTTCGACAATCATTGCAGGCGATACAAGCACGAGTTTTCCCGGCATGGGCAAGGCGTTTCCTTGTTTGTTGATATGGTGGCAGAGGGTAAGGGCAAGCGCCGCGCCGGCAGAATCGCCCAGCACGTTTATGTCTTGCGGACGGTACCGTCCCAGCATCGCGGCGTAGACTTCGGTAATAACGGCATTGGCATCGGGAATTGTATAACATGGGAACAGCGGGTAGACAGGAAACCACACCGGACATACAAGCCTGTCCACCAGCAGGGACGCCGCCCGCCAGTGGACGGGATGTGCTTCCATAACATAACCGCCGCCGTGTATAAAGAGAATCGCCCGCCCTGACGCGGGTTTTTCCTTTGGCGCTATGATATAACAGGGCTTCCCGCATATTGTTTCTACGGTAAGATTATATTTTTTTCTGATATACTCAGGCGGGCCGGCATTCCGTTTGTCTTTAATTTTGTTCAGAAAACCGCGCAATTCTTCGGCATTATACCGGAAGATTTTTTTATATCCGATACGGGCTGCGGCAAATTCCACTATACGGTACAAAAGGCTTACCCGGCTCATGAGAGCAGTATAGACGATATGCCATCGTTAAACTACCTCAGTAAAGCCTTTCGGTTAACGCTATAGCGCGTTCAAGAAGGCACGCCGGTTTTTTGTTACAAATTTTTCATACGCTCCTCTATTCTTTTATCAATTCTTATTAAAAACCTGCGCTTGACGATGCTCTTTTTTTATAGTATGAATAAATATGTTTGCGCAAAAAAACAACCTTTTTGTTATTATACCGGCAACTTTATTATGCTTGGCATTGTTTTTTTGCTGCAAAAAACAAAAAATTGAAGATCAAAATGAGTACAGTCAAAGTTTAAAAATAGTAGTGGGCGTTTCCATGCCAAGTACCATTATGCAGCGCTGGCAAAAAGACGGCGCAAGCATAAAGTCGCAGCTTGAAACTTCCGGTTACGCGGTAGATTTGCAGTATGCCGGAGAAAACGATGTATCACTTCAAATTAATCAAATAAAAACAATGATTTCCGACAAGGTGAATGTGCTGGTAATTACCGCAATAGACGGCAATTCGCTTACAGATGTTTTAAAAGAAGCAAAAAACAATAACATTCCTGTTATTGCTTACGACAGATTAATTATGTCCACAGACGCGCTTTCTTACTACGCCACTTTTGACAATAATAAAATAGGGCAGCTGCACGGTCAGTTCATTGCCGATAAGCTTGGACTGGAAGTTTTAAAAGGCCCGTTTTATCTCGAAGCAATTACCGGCCCTTCCAACGATAACAATACAAAATTTCTTTTTGGCGGGGCGCTTTCAGTTCTTCAGCCTTATATTGACAGAGGCACATTGGTTGTCAATTCAAAGCAGCTTACCATAAGCGACTGCGGAATTGACAAATGGCTTACAGGCACAGCCAGAGCAAGAATGGAACGGCTTATTCAGAACAACAACTACAGGCCTGGCGGCAGTAAACTTGACGCCGTCCTCTGTTCAAACGATACGCTTGCTTTAGGCGCGATAGAAGCGCTTAAAGCCGCCGGCTGGTCGCCTTCTTCGGGATTCCCGGTAATAACCGGCCAGGATTGCGATAGAGAAACAATAAGAAATTTAATTGAAGGTTACCAGGGAATGTCGGTTTTTAAAGATACGCGAATGCTTGCGGCAAAAACGGCGCGTATGGTTGACGCGCTTATAAAAGGAGTTACTCCTGAAATTAACGATACGATAACATTCTATAACGGCGTCAGCGTTGTTCCTGCCTATCTTTGCGAACCGCTGCTTATAACGGCCGAAAATTACCGCGAAATATTAATTGGTTCAAATTATTACAAAGAAAGCGATTTTTAAAATCAAAAAAAATTGATTTTTTCTGTATGTTGATTTTCAAACGCGGCAAATATACGGCGTTTTACAGCGCTGTTTCCGCCTGTAAAATCCGCAATACTGGAACGAATTGCCCTGCGTTTTGAAGCAAGCCCGTATGGGCAGGTGCATACCGCTTTTAATATTCCCTGTTCATTTGCGCAGGCAATAACCTGTTTTTCTTCAAGATACGCAAGCGGGCGGATAAGTGTAACAGGATATTTATTATAATCAATTCGCGCGGGCATTCCGCGAAGAATGCCGGATTGTGTTATGTTCATAAAATATGTTTCCAGTATGTCGTCAAGATGATGCCCCAGCGCGATTTTATTACAGTTATTTTTTAACGCAAAAGAAATTAATTCACCGCGCCGCTGAGTTGAACACCAATAGCAGTTCATTTTTCTGCCTGCCTTAAGCCGTCCTGTTACAGGCACAAAAATATCTTCAAACTCAATATCCCATGAATTCAAACGCGACCTTAAAGGCCCTTTGGAGCAGCAATTACAAAAATCTGTAGAGATATGCACCGCCAAAAGTTTATAATCTTTTTTTATTGAATAACGGGCAGAAGAAAGCGCCCACGAAAGCACCGAAGAATCTTTTCCGCCGGATACGGCAATAAGTATTGAATCGCCGTCTTCTATCAAATTATAATCAAAAACCGCCTTTGTAACAAGTTTTTGCGTAATTTCTGACGCGCTGTGCTTAACAAAAAAACTTTTACCCATAACGCGCTATTACATCCTGTAATACCAAAGACGCTAAAATAAATCCTGCGCTTGCCGTTACCGTAACGGCGCTTCCATTAATTATTTTTTTTGAAGAACACCATTCATGCGAATTCTCTTTTGAAGGGCATAAACAATCCGCTTTTCCGCAAGAAACTTTAACTTCACTTTGAATCGGGAGTCTTTCCGGACTGTAAACCGCGGTAAAATCTCCGGCAAAATTTCTTTTGCGCAGCTGTGCGCGCACAAGCCTTGCAAGCGAACAGCCTTCTGTATCCCAAATGCTTGCCGTTTTTATTTTTGTAGGGTCCAATTTTTGCGCCATGCCCATACAGGAAAAAATATTTTTTCCAAGTGAATAAGCGGTTTCTATAAGCGCTATTTTGCACGAAAGACTGTCTATGGCATCTATAACATAATCTGTTTCTTCAATCAAAAAAGATTCAGCGTTTTGTTCATTAAATATTTTATTGTAAACATTTACTTCGCAGTCAGGATTTATTGACAAAAGCCTTTCTCCAAGCAATACCGATTTTGACATTCCTACCGTACCGGGCAGCGCCTGTAACTGCCTGTTAATATTTGTTACACAAACCGTATCGGAATCAACAATACAAATGCGGCCAACAGCACTCCGGCAAAGCGCCTCGGCACACCAGCTTCCAACGCCGCCCAATCCAAATACAAAAACGCGCGTACGCCTAAGCGCCTCAATAGCCGCTTCGCCCGAAATTAACGCAAGTCTTTGAAACATGGCGTCTGCCAAATTAATCCCCATTTGTTTTTAAGTTTAAATTCTTTTAACGCAGTATTGAAAAATAAGCGCTTTTTGACAAGTATGTTGCATGGCTAAAGAACGCTCGCTTTTGCGCTATTCTTCTGCGCTTTCTTTTTGGACGCTTGTTTCAAGAATACTCGGCCTTTTTCGTGAAATGACAAAAGCGTCTCTTTTGGGAACCAGCGCGTATTCAGACGCTTTTTCAGTCGCATTTTTACTTCCAAATCTTTTTCGCCGTCTTTTTGCCGAAGGGTCAATATCGGCGGCATTTATTCCTACCTTCAAAGAATACCTGTTAAAAAACAACCAAAGCGAAATTCATGATTTTATTTGCGCATTTTGGACTTTTCTTACGTTTATTGTTTCGATTGCGGTTTCGCTTGGAATATTTTTTGCGCCGTTTATTGTTCCTGTTTTTGGACTTAGCGCGTTTGACGAAACTACATTGCTTACCCGAATTATGTTTCCGTATCTTTTGTTTATTTCCATTGCGGCATTTTTTCAGGGTATTCTAAATACAAATAACAGTTTTATTCCTTCCGCTTTTGCCCCAGTGCTGCTTAATATTTCTACAATAGGCTTTGCATGGCTCCTTTCGCCTATTATGGACAACCCTGCGCGCGCAATGGCAGTCGGCATTTTAACCGGCGGCTTTTTGGAAGCGGCAATTCAGCTCCCATTTGTGCTAAAAAAAAAGTTTTATTTTAACTGGACGCTTTTATCCACCGCAATTAAAAACCCTGGAACAAGAAAAGTACTGCGTCTGGTTGGTCCTACAATAATAGGCATGGCGGCGTATCAATTAAACGATTTGGTTTCTACAGCGTTTGCAGGCAGGTCGGGTGAAGGTATTGTTTCCGCTTTGCAATATTCATTGCGTTTACAGGAGCTGTTTCTTGGAGTTTTTGCAGTTTCTATAGGAACGGTGCTTTTACCGCAGCTCTCGGAAGACGCAAAAAGCCTAAAATGGGATTCATATAATAAAAGGCTCAAAGACGCCGTTTTTATTATAGCGCTTATTACAATACCGGTAACTTTTTTTTCTCTTTTATATGGAGAAACATTGATAAAGCTGCTGTTTCAAACGCGCCGTTTTGACGAACGTTCTGTTGCGCTTACCCTGGAAGCGTTTAGATTTCATATTGCGGGGCTTTTTTTTATAGCGCTTAACCGTATTCTGGCGCCGGCGTTTTATGCGCAAAGTGATTCTGTATCGCCCACACTGGCAGGTATTATTTCTTTTGCGGTAAACATAGCGCTTGTGTTTTTGCTTAACAGAGAAGGTTCCGGCGCCGGAATAGCATTTGCTCTTTCTGCCGCCGGAGCTGTAAACACGCTTCTCCTCCTCTTCTTTTTAAGAAAAAATAGCATGATAAATTTAAATTCAATTATTCAATCGTCATTACTATATATAATAAAAATAGTCTTTGTGTCCGCGCTGGCGTTGATTCCGGTTTATTTTGCTTCGCCCTTTGTTTCGCGTTTTATAATGAATTTTAATTTTACCGGCAAATTAATTTCCCTGGCCGTACCGTTTTTGTTTAACGCATTTTTTTTCGCGGCGCTTGGCGTTTTAATCCTGTTTATAAGCCGCGACAGGCTTGTTTTATCTTTGGTCAGCGCTCTGCGCAGGGGCAAAAAATCAGCTTCTTAATTGTTTTTTATTTCTTCTTCTGATTCTTCTGAAGAAAAAAGTTCAAATTTATCCGTATCGGCGTCGCTTAATTTTGGTAAATCGCCTATGCTTTCCAGCCTGAATAAACGCAAAAATTCTTTTGTTGTACCGTACTGGGAAGGTTTGCCGGGTATATCTTTTTTGCCGGTTTCCCTTACCAAATTGCGCTCCATTAAAATCCGAATCATATTATCCGCCTGCACGCCTCTTATCGATTCAATTTCGGCGCGTGTTACAGGCTGCGAATAGGCGATTATTGCAAGCGTTTCCATTGCGGCGCGTGATAATTTTGCTTCGTTTTTTTTGCCGTAACGTTCACGCAGCGCTTCCCAAAGCTCTTTTTTTGGTGAAAGCATAAAACCGTCAGAAATAGCAATAAGTTCCATACCGGAATCTTCGTTGGCATAACGCTCCCGCAGTGTTTCCAGAGCCGCCTCTGTTCGCTCCGCCGTTATACCGGCAATACGGCAAATTGAAGCGCCGTCAAGCGGTTCAGATTCAAGGTAGAGTATCGCTTCTATAAGCGCGGAATCATTCATAAGTCGCCGCAGGGTTTGCTTACAGGCTGAATTAGAATACGGCTTACCGCAACAATGCCGCGCGCACAGACCCTGCCGTCCGTGCCTTCCAAATCATTGGATTGCATTTCAAATGCGTTAAACTCAAGCTTTTTCCAGCCGCCGGCTGCTTCGCTGACCGTAACATGATCTGTGTAAAGCCTTTGAGACGGAACGCAAAGTTCAAAACCCGGATGAATAACAGGCGGAAAATTTACGTTTATAAATACATCTTTATCCCAAAGCGCCAGCAGCTCTTTAAAATGAGCCGCAGCCCAGTTCGCCGCGGCGCAAAAATCAAAAGGAAACATACCGGTTTGCGAAAACGCGAATCCCGGCAATCCGGTAAGCGCCGCCTGACGCGCCCCGGCGGCCGTTCCTGAATAAACAAGGTCGGTGCCAAGATTTGCACCGGCGTTTATACCTGAAATAACGGCATCCGGTTTTGGAATAAAGCCGCCGGAAAGCGCCGCTATAACACAATCGGCTGGAGCGCCGGAACATGCCCAAAAATTCTTTTTTAATTCTTTTATCTTAATTCCGGAAGAAAGCGAAATACAATGCGAAGCGCCGGAACGTTCTTTATCGGGAGCAACAACTATAACTTCGTGCCCTGCGGCTTCAAATGCCTGCGCAAGCGCGATAATTCCGTCACATTCAATTCCGTCATCATTTACAGCAAGTAATCTCATTAAGCCGCCGCCCTGTAAACACCAAGAATTTGCAGCTTTACCGCCTGTTTTTTAAGCGCGTCCAGCGCTTTATTAAAAAGCGCTTCGTCTTCAGGTATTGCTAAATCAACATAAAACATATAACTCCATGGCGACCCAAGAATTGGCCGCGATTCAAGCTTGGTCATATTTATTCCTTCTCCGCTAAGACTGCCAAGACAAGAGATAAGAGCGCCGGGCTCATCTTTTACTGAAAAAACAAGCGATGCCTTGTTTGGCTTTTTAGGCCCGGAAACTGCCGGAATAAGCTGTTTCCCCTCTTGTTTTCGCGCTATAATGGCAAATCTTGTATAATTTTGCAGGTTGTTTTCTATTCCGGCCTTTAGAATAACCAGCCCGTGCGCATTCGCGGCCGCTTCGCTGGCGATTGCCGCGGCGTTTTTTGAGCCGTCTTTAACAATGGAAAGCACCGCGTCTGTTGTTGTTGGATGAATTTCCAGATACCATTCGGCGTGTTTATCCAGAAAATCACGGCATTGGGCAAAGCCCTGGGCGTGGCTGCGCACGGTTTTTATGCTTGAAAGATCCGCCCCTTCATTTGCCATAAGGCAATGCACTATTCGAAGTTTAATTTCGCCTGTCATTACAACATCAGGATAGCGCAGAAAAAGGTCGTAATTTTCGTGTACCGACCCTGTAAGGCTGTTTTCAACAGGAACCATGCCAAAAGCGGCGCGGCCGTCCAAAACCGCGTCAAACACCCCGGAAAATGAAGAAACGGGCAGTCTGTCCGCATCCTCTCCAAAAGCGTTTATTAACGCTCGCTCGGCAAAAGCGCCGGAACGGCCGGAAAACGCTATTTTTTCTGTTATAAGTGAAAATGCGGCTGTCCATGCAGACGAAAAAGATATTTCGCTTACCTTTTTTGCGTTAGGCGGCGGCAATCTCTGAAGTTCCTTGCCGGTAACCGGCGCAAGCGCTTCGATATCGCGCATAAGTTTTTCAAACTGGTCAGGGTAGAGCGACTGAGGCCCGTCGGAAAACGCCTTGTCCGGATTACAGTGAACTTCCACTGTAAGGCCGTCCGCGCCAACCGCAATGGCGGAAAGCGCCGCCGCGTGAACATAGGCGCGAATCCCCAGGGCATGGCTTGGGTCAACAATTACAGGCAAATGCGAAAGCCCTTTAACTACAGGAATTGCCGAAATATCAAGCGTATTTCGCGTAAAGGTCTCGAAAGTGCGTATACCGCGTTCACATAAAATTACATCGTTTGTGCCGGAAGCCAAAAGATATTCGGCGGAAAGCAGCCATTCTTCTATTGTTGCAGAGGCGCCGCGTTTTAGCAAAACAGGCTTTCGCAAAGCGCCTACCCGCTTTAAAAGTTCAAAATTCTGCATATTGCGCGCGCCTATCTGGAACATATCTGTTAAATCTTTCATTTCTGTGGCAAGTTCAGGCGATACTACCTCAGTTACAATTGGCATTCCAAGAGCCTCACCCGCCTGCTTCATATATTCAAGCCCTTTCATACCAAGCCCCTGAAACGCATAAGGGCTGGTTCTTGGCTTAAACGCGCCTCCGCGCAAAATTACCGCGCCGGAATCCCGCACCCGCTCCGCAACTTCGGCAATTTGTTCCCTGCTTTCCACAGCGCAGGGGCCGGCGATAACCACTATTCTTGCGCCGCCAATTTTTACAGGCCCTACGCTAACAATTGTGTCATCCGCCCTTGTTTCACGCGAAGCAAGTTCGTAGGGCTTTGATGTCTGCGCCACACGTTCAACGCCGGGGAGTATTTCAAGCTCGTGCATGGCAAGCCCCTTGCCGGAAGCGGAAATTAATGTGTCGCCGCACAGGGTTTGTTCACGAACCGTGTAACCGGAATCTTTTAAAAGTGAATATACCAACTTCTTGTCGTGCGCTGAAATTTCTTTTGAAAGAATAATAATCATCGTTCCAATTATATAATCCGGCATTGCTTTTTTGCAAGGCTTGAACGCGCCTGTTAATTTTGATTGTTATGCTTCCGGCGCTGCGGTTTTTCCGCATTGTTTTGTTTCTTCCAGTGCGTTTGCCAGCGCACAGGCGGCTTTAGCGGCGGCTTTTCGTTTGCCGTTTGGGAGTTTTTCAAGGGCTTTTACTACAAGGCGAATTTCATAGTCAAGGGAGGCAAGCGAACGCCCGCGCCGTGTTTCGGTACCGGTAACAAGATATTCCACCGATACATTCAGGGCGGCGGCAATTCTTATGGCAACATCAGCAGGGGGCATGGAAGATTGTTTGCCGAGGTAACTGTCAAGAGCGCCCTTTGCGACATTCGCTTTAGCGGCAAGTTCTTTTACAGTCATTCCCAAGTAATCAAGCTCGTCACGCAAATTACCCCGGAAGCTTTTTCCCATAGATACAGACATAATATAGTAATTACCGTTTTCTGCTCTTGACAATACAGTAATTACTTGTAATATATTACAAAATACAGTAATTACTGTATTTACTGCCGCTTGTATGCGGACGGGAAGAACAAAAACATTAGAGGAGAAAAAAATGGAAGTTTCGGCATGGAAGGGTGGTAGTGGAAACACTTACGGCGTTCGGGTTGGGTATGCAAACAGGGACAAGTTCTTCAATTCTTAGAAGCAAAAATGAGCGCTTAAAGCGCGAATTAAAGCGGAAAGCGCGTTTTTTTATTATGGCGGCTAACGTGTTGATTTAATGTGTTAGAAAGAGCGCAATGGGTTAAAATTGGTATGCTTATATTTATGTAATGGGGTTAGTAATGAGAAATAAAGTTTTATTGTTTGTGTTATTTGTAACACTGTGTGTTGGTGTGTATGCGGATAGGGAGTGGGAACCTGTATACGTGCCTAGGAGGATAGGCAAAGGCATCTATAATATTTATTTCAGACCACACAGTATGCCGATACGTATGCCCTATAGCGCTTTTGAGAGCATCATTATACGTGATGGAATAGCGGCGGGATACCCAAACACCTATGTCCTCGATATTACGGACCGGCCATCAACGGGCCTGACGCTAGAACAAATCAATACGGTGTGGGACGTAGCCAAGAGCTATGGGAGTTGTTTTGCCTGGATTAACTATCCTGCCCAAAACGCGGCAATATACGTTGTATACACCTCGGCTAATAGGTGGCACGTAATGTGGGTCTCCTACGATTATAAGTGATGTTAGTAGGCAAACCACAGGTGGAGGTAGAGTAATGAATGATTTAATTGGAGGACGGA
>JAIRPU010000012.1 GCA_031256815.1 Spirochaetaceae bacterium | reverse complement strand
TTTCATGGTTACACCTCGTAAAATGAATTCTTTAATAATTTCCATTCTACCACAGGTGCGGGTGTCCTATTTGTTTCTGATATTAGACATAAGCTGAATATTCAGTTTGCCGGTCTTAGGCTGCGTCCGTGTGGTTGCCGGCGCAGCCCGCTTGCGCCACAGTCTGCAGTCGCCGCCCATTCCACGCTGGCCGCTTATGCCGACACACCTGCTGCGCAACTCGCAGCCGCCGCCCATTCCACGCCAGCCGCCGCCCATCCTGCGCCGTAAAGCGGCCGCACAAAGCGGCCCCGATGCGCAGCTAAAGCTTTACGCGCAATGCCTCGATTTTTGTTCCCACTTCAGAAAATCTAAACATTCGTGTAAGAGCGCAGATTTCTTCAAGGAGCGGGTCTGCTTCCGCATTGTAGGTTAAACGGGAAAGTTCTTCGCAAACTGCCGTAGCGTCATCGGGTTTAAATGCGTTACAGGCCTCTACAAGAATGTTGAGTTTTTCATTTAGCGCATCGCGGTCTATCCATGTTTTTACCGTTGCATCCTTCGGAAAAAGAGAAGTTTTTTCAAGTTTTGCTTTAAACTCCCTAAGCGCTTCAATAAACGGCGCTGTTTTTTCGGCGCACAGCGTTTCGTTTTCCGCGCCCTCTGTTCTGGCGGCAAATTCCAGTTCTTTTGCCTTTTCAGAGAGTTCATTGTGTCCAATTATCGCCAGCGAGCCTTTATACGCATGGGTTCTAAGCACAAATTCTTTCCAGTTTTTTGAGGCAAGCGCATTTTCTATCGCATGGCAGCCTTCTTCTATTCCAACGCAGAACTGCCGCAGGACATTGAAGTAATCATCTATGCTGCCCGCTATATGATGTAAACCTGTTTTTGCGTCAAGGGAAGGCAGCGAATAAAGTTCACGGAATATTGCGCGCTGCGGCCTTGTCCAGACTATTTCCTGCGCATTAACGCCAAAAATAGCCTGCCGTCTCTGGCCGTGTTTTAAATGAACCTGTTTTTGAACGGCGGGTTTGCCTGTTTCAATTTTATCGCGCGAAATATATTTGCCAAGAATTGCGTTAAAATGAATTGCGTCTATTGGTTTGGAAACAAAGTCCTGCATACCGGCGTTTAAAAAAAGGTCGCGGGCTTCTGCCGAGCTGTTGGCCGTTAATGCGACAATGGGCATTAAACGCAGCGAATCCATATTTAATGTTTTTGCAAGTTCGCGTATTTGCAATGTGGTTTCAACGCCGTCCATGCCCGGCATCATGTGATCCATAAATACAATATCGTACTGTTTGTTTTTTACCGCTTCGACTGCTTCAAGGCCGCTGGTGCATGTATCGGCCGTCATTTTATGATTAGCCAAATAACTTTTTGCAACAATAAGATTTACCTGCGAATCATCTACTACAAGAATATTAATTACAGATTCATCGCGCTTAACCCAGAATACGCCTTCTGTATTTTCTCTTCTTAACTTGCTTCTGTCTCCCGGTATAAGCGGAATATGCACGGTAAAAACAGAGCCTTTTTTATATTCACTTTCCGCTTTTATGCTGCCCCCCATTAAATCGAGCAGCCTGCACGCTATTGGCAGTCCAAGGCCTGTGCCGGAAACATCCCTGTTTGTGTTTTGGTCCCTGTGGCTGTACATTCCAAAAATATGCGGCATATCTTCTTTGGGTATTCCAATTCCTGAATCACGCACAGTAACCACAAGAAACTCTTTCATATCGAATGTAATTTCACGGCCAAGCGAAAGTTCCACAAAACCTGTTCGTGTAAATTTTACCGCGTTGTTAATTATATTTGTTAAAATTTGTTTTATTCTGGGCTCATCTCCATATATAATTTCCGGTATATTATGGTCGCGGCTGTGCCGGAACTCTATGCCTTTTTCTACAGTTAGAAAAATAAATTTTGAACAAAGCTCATAATACAGTTCTACAATGCTAAAATGAGTTTTAAAAAGTTCAACTTTACCGGATTCAATTTTTGAAAAATCAATAATATCATTTATAATTCCAAATAATTTACGCGACATATTGCGAATGCTTATCATATATTCGCTCTGCTGTTCCGTAAAATTATCTGACGGCATCATATCAGAAAGCCCGATTACAGCGTTCATTGGAGTTCGTATTTCATGATCCATATTTGAAAGAAATATTGATTTGGCGCGGTTTGCTTCTTCTGCCACAAGCTTGGAGCGCAGCGCATCGGCCATATTGTTAAGCCCAAGTCCTACGCTGCCAATTTCGTCTTTTGCGTATATTTTTATGCGGGCATTAAAATTTCCGCCCCTTATTTCGTTTAAAGTATTGGAAAGCAGGCGCAGCCGGCGTATTACAGAAAACATAAAAGCGTAATGTATTATTCCAAAACAAATGCATATAACAGTTACAATAAATATTGTTCCATGAACTATTTTGCGGTTTTCCATTACCAGCTGGGTTTTTTCAAAGCCTATTTCCAGAAGTCCGCAGAGTTCTTTTTTATCGTTAAAAATTGGGGCCGCCGCCCAGACACAGTCTTCGCCTGCGGAAATTCTTTCGCCAAAATGGGCGTTGCCGCCGGAAAATGAACGCCATGCATCAGAATCCCTGTTTATGGAACCGGTTCGCTTTAAAGTATTTATTGAATTATTTGTATGCGCAATATAATAAAGTTCGTAATTGCCAAAAACATCTGGTACAAGCCTGTAAACACAGCCGTAATACTGGTTGTTCCACGATATGCCGCTGCCCAAAACAATGTTTAAAAGCGGTTCATTTATATTGTTATAAGCGGCGCTTCCAAAATCTTTTATACTGTTTACAGCTTCAATGTCTTTGCTGTTTATTAATTTTGAATTTGTTTTAACTATAGACATCATATCGTTTTCTATCCAGTTATTTAATTCTGCCGCAAAACGCTGCGCCAAAATAAAATAAAGCAAAATATATGAAGCAACCATTGCCGGCAGTACCAGTGTAATTTGTTTTATAAACAGCATACGGCGTTTTATAATTGCAAGGCGTATAAGAATAACAATTATTATTACAAGCGCGGCAAAACCGCATAAAAGAACGGCATAAACGCCAATGGCGCGCGCGCAGGCGGTGTTATTAAATCTGATGCCGTTTTCAAAACTAAAAAACTTTTCATTGCCGTAGTACCAGACAATACCGTTATATATTCCGCTGTATGTATTGTTCCTGCAGCCAAAGTTATAGACTATATCATCTTCCGGACGTGCCGGACGCATTGCGCGAATCCGCGCCCAGTGTTTTTCCGGAATTGCGTTTGTTAATTCATTTTTACTGTTAAGCTCCATTAAACGCTGCGAGGCAATATCAAAAAAAACAATGCCGTCTTCTTTTGCAAACGCAAGCCCCCATGGAATAATGCCGCCTTCTTTTAATGACCACGAAAAATCCGCGCGAATTATGCTTTCCGCTTCCAACCCGCGCACCTCCCGTATTGTCCCGGACTTTTCGCTGCATATAAAATGATTAAAATCTTTTATGGCAAAACGCGCCGCTTTAAAAGCGTTTTCCCCGGCGGAATAACGGTACATATCAAGGCTGTTTGAAGCCAGCCTGAACCTGTAAATCTCCACAAAAAACTCTTCGTTTATGGAAAAATAAATATTATCCGCGTCTATTGAAAAACCGGAAACACGGGGCACTGTTTGTATTTTGCCCTCATAATCATCATAACTTAATGTAACAATATCTTTTTCAAAAACTCCGCTGCTTTTGTATTTTCGGATAACATCATTTTTTGGAACAAAACGCAGCGGGTCAAATTCAATTTCATAAGTGTAAATATTTCCGGACTCATCTACGGCGGCATCGTAAAAGCGTGTATAAACATCTTTTGTTTTTTTTGATTTTCTCCATTTTATAACGCCGTTTGAATCCATGCAGGTAATTCTGCAAAACGCATTGTCTATAACATAAATATTGCCCTTCCCGTCTGGAATTGCAAAAGAGGGCGAATCAAAAGCATAACGCAAGGGTGAAACTTCGCCGGAAACAACATCCCTGTTAAAAATAACCGTAACGGCGCAGACCAATACGGCAGCATAGGAAAAAAAAAGTATTTTGGTTTTATTTATTATTCTTCCCATTCCCATCTCGCAGGGGCTTCTTTTTGAGGTTCCGTAAAATCGTCAGTCATTTGAATTTCTGTTTCCGGCTCTGCCGGAGCTTGAACAGCTTCGCCGTCCTGACTGTCTTTAATTATTCCAAGCACATAAAGCATTACAATATTATAAACATTGGGCTTCATAATATCAAAATGAATATGAAGGCGCGATGTATTTTTTTTTTCGTTATACTCCACCGAACGAATCGTGCCGGAAATATTTACTGTTTTTAAAAGTGAAATTTGCAAAACAATTTTTGCGCCGGCCGAAGTTTGCCCGCCGGAAAGCACGGCGGCGCCTGTGTCTGAAATATTTTCCAAAATACACTTTACGTGGGGAATTACTTCCATACCTGCGGTTTCGGAAGCAATAGGGTAGAGAAATACGCTGCAGTTTGTAGTCGCCCTCATGGAAGCGCGGTATTGGGTTCTGTCAATTTTGTCGCAGTGCATTATATCCAGAGAGCCTTCGCTGCTGCCATTTATGCTTGGCAGATGTTCCGCAATAACTTTGGATTCAAAACAATATTGCGCATCGTCTTTGCGGTTAAAATAGACAGAGATTTGTTTGTCTGTCCATTGGAAGTTTATGGGAAGGGCGGAACCGTTTGGACGCTCTATCTTTAAAAATGCCGTGCTGTTTTCAATTATTTTTGAGCGGGAACTGCCCGCCCCCTCTTTAACAATATGAACATGAGTAAGCACTTCTATCTCTCTTGTGTTTTTTATTCCCTGCTGTTTCGCTTTTTGTTCAGCTTCTATTCTTTTAAGAAGCTTAAAAAGTTTGAATAAAAAATCCTGGTTTTCATCTTCATCAAATTTATTTGATTTTAAAAGCTCGTCTGCAAAAATTCGAATACAGCCGTTAAGCTGAACTTTCGACCAAAAAAGAGCGCCCGGGTGCGCAATTTTTGTTTTTTTTGCAAGCTGAAACAACAGGCGGCATTCGGCGGCGGAAAACCCCAGGTCTTTACCTTTGGAAAAAAAATTGATTCTTTCCGAAAGATATTTGCCTTTGGCAGGGAAAACAAGCATAAAAATAATTATTGCAAGTATAAAAAATCCCAAAAAAAATCCAAGCACTTTTATTTCCTCTAAACGCCTGCTATCCTGAATTGTGGTATTATACAGGAAACGAACCCGCACAAAACATTACGCAGAAACCGCTTTGAAATTGTTTATCACCCCATGCGGCTTACTGTTAATCGCTCTCTTTACATCCAGTTTATCCGCTTTTTGGCCGGATTTTCAAGTGCGCGTTAAGCCGCCCTCATTCGGCGCATTTACAGATTTTGTCAGGCTGGCGCTGCTTTGCATCTGCGCCGCTTTTGCCGAAGAAGCTGTATTTCGTGTGTTTTTACCCTCCTGTTTTGAAAAGGCGGGCGCTGTTCCTGCCGCGGCAGACGGCTTTTCCGCGGCATTATTCGGCTGCTTTCATGTATGGGAAGGCCGTTTTGGCGTATTAAACGCGCTTGCTGCGGCGCTGTTTCTTTCGTGGTGTTACCGGCGCTACGGTTCATTTACCGCGTTGTTTCTTTCGCACGCTTTGTATAATTTTTTGGTTTATCTAATATTAATTTTTGAAGCTACAAATTAATAATAAGCGCGCCGCTTTTATTGTCGCGCCGGGCTTCTCCGTCCGTTTTTTGGCAGTATGCCGTGTACAAAGTGCCGGAGCCAAGCGCTTTTAATTTGTTAATTCCGCCGCAAAGCAGGGTAAGGCCTGCCTGTGAACAGCCATAACGCCCAAAAAGCCCGTCTTTTAATTTAATTGGATTTGAAATAACACGAACAGTCATCACTTTTTTTTGACTCCCTGCGGAATCTGTTTTTGTTGAAACGCCGCTTTTTGAAGCGCCTTTATTTGAAGCGCCATTTGCTGAAGCGCCCTTTGTTGAAGCGCCGCTGTTTGAAGCGCCGCTGTTTGAAGCGCCGACGTTTAAAGCGCTGCTGTTTGAAGCGCCGCTTTTTTCTTTAAAAAGCAAAAAACTAAACATGGCATTTTGTTTGGCAAGCCCCGCCGCCGCCGATATTTGTTTTAATTTTTCAGGAGCATCTTTTGTATCCAGCGTCCAGTGGCACCATTTTGCGCCGGGCTTTCCACCGGGCATTGCGCAGCTTGCACCGCAAGGGCATGGCAGCACAGGCTGCCAGCCGCGTTCATCAAATGCCCGCCTTAACAGCGAAAGAAACTGAGCCGAACGCGGAACGCCAGGTTCTACAATAAACACCGCCCCTTCCTGCGCAGTTCTCTGGATAAGCAGCGCGGCGAATCGACGCGCCGCTTCCATCAACGCTCCCGTATCTGCCTGCGGAATGTGAATTAAAAGTTCGTTAAACACATTTACCACGCTTACAAGACGCGCAGGCGGAAGTCTAAGCTGTTTTTCCAGACGGGCAGTTTGTGTTTTAATATTCCACATTGAAGCGCCTCCGCCAAGAGCTTTAAAGATCGAAACGCCCGCTTCCAGCGCTTTTTTGTTTTTATCAACCGCATATATGGCAAGCGCTTTTTTACGCAATGCGGGAAAAGCCGCCCAAATTGCGGCGGGCAGAGTTAAGGGGCCGCTGCCTATGTCTAGAATGTCCAAAACTGCCTGCCCGCCGGTTGCTGCCTCCTGGAGCGGCGGCACAGAACCTGAATCCGGCTTAAATAATGAGTGCGGCGTGCGGGTCTGCAAAGCGTTGGACTTCAAAGCGTGAGTCTGCGAATTGTGTGGCTGCTTCAGCGTGTCATAAAAAGGGGCGTTTAATAAAAGCATCTCAATTTGCTTTGCCGCCTGTGTTGAAGAAAACAGCCGGCAAAGCCGCCATACATTCCATGGCAAAAAATAGCGGCAATACGCGCTAAGATTTGCGTCAGAACTAAGATAAGCGTCATGGAGTCCGGCGCGTTCAAAAGTTAAAAGCCGCGAAAGCTGCGCAATATCTTCCGGCAGCCGCCGCGCAAAACGCGCGTTAATTGGCAGCGCGGAGTTTACCGAACTAAAAATCGAATCCAAAACGGCAGCACATTCTGAAGAAAGCGGAGGAAAAAGCCGGCCGTCTTCCGGCGTATTCCTGTTATTATAATGAATCATTAACAAAAGCCAAAATTGTTTGCGTAAAAAGTTCCGGCTCTTCGTTATGAGGGCAATGCCCCGAACCGGCAAATTCAAAAAAACGAATGTGTTTGTGGCCTTTAAGCCTTGCCAAAGGCTCAAACGGCGGAACAATTCTATCGTGCCTGCCATACATATAAAGTGTTGGAACAGAAATTCCCGCCTCTGAATCTTCTATTAACTTTATTGTTTTTCTGCCGCACATTTCATCGTAAAGCCCATTTAAATAACTTTCTTTTTTAAGTTGAATTTCAAGCGCCTCTTTACATGACGCCTCAAAGCCTTCCGTCTGCCGCATTGCGTCAAAATTATAATATGCATAACGGCATAATTCAAACATAGCTTCCAGCGTCTGCGGAAATAAAATGTTTTTTAAATTTGGTACTTCAATAATTGAAGCAGACAGGGGATTTATTAAAAATAGGGCGGAGATATTGGCGCGAACTTTATTTTCTACAACACTTGCCAGCCCCCCTCCGAGTGAATGCCCCGCCAATAAAACATTGGTTAATTTTTTTTGCAAAATATATCCGGCAACATAATCCGCGTATTCTTCAATGCAGGAATCAAAAACAGGTTTATCTTCGCTGCCGTGTCCGGGTAAATTAATCGCATAATAGTTAAAATGCCGCGACAGACGCGAAGCGCTAAAGTTATCGTTATATGAACCGCCAAAACCATGAATAAAAACAAAATTCCACAGGCTCTTTTCAGGGCATGGCAAAAATTGCTCTTCGTATCTGTAAATCATAATCAATTATACAGAAAGATGCGGAACTCTGCAATGAAGCAAACAAACACAGGCCGCGGCGGACGAGGCAGCCGATAATAAGGGTATGACACCGGAAAAAAGGCAGGAGTACGAGGCATTTGTTAAGATTGCTTGGGCGGCGGCGGTTAATCACAAACCGGGTGCTGGGGAAATACCGAAAAATGAATTTATCTTCTTAAAAGAGCCAAATGGTATGTGGCATATTACCGGCGCTCAACCGGCAAGACACATTTACAAACAACATGGCAATGTTAGAACCGAAACAATGCGTGGTCAGATTGCCGTTACAGAAAAAGATTTTTTACTTATTCCAGATATAATTAGCGACTACTCTTATTCAGTAGAAAATATAAAGTATCTAAACAAGAATTCCGTGTTGTACGCAAAGCATGATGATGAAGGCACTCATATTTATATTGAACAAATAAGTAACAAGAGACGGCGCAAAACAACAGCAACATTTTTTAAACTTGCAAAACAGAGGGAAGCGCAAAACTTGCTTACAATACTCGGAAATAACGCTAATTACGACATTAAAAACGCTAAAATCATCGGTTTAGGGAGGGGTGGCAATCCCCCCGATACAACGGGCCATGTTACCCGTAGGACAGTAGCCACTTCCGTCAACCCAGCCGATACTTCATAATCGACAACTTCCCACGAAAAGTCAAGTCCTATGTACATTATAGGAATTGCTGATAAAAGATACGCTTGACTGTAAAAAATACATATTATATAATAACATTATGGATAATGCTTAATGCAGATGTTGTAATGGACAGACAAGTTATAAGAAAAATGGGTATTGAGGCTTTAATGAAAAGCTTAGGCCCTATTGGTATGGTTGAATTTATGCATGAATTTGATTCTGGTTATGGTGATTATACAAATGAACGCCATAATTGGCTGGATAATTTGTCAATAAATGAAATATGTGATGAAATAGATACGGCAAAGAAAGAAGTGTAAAACTCAAAACGGCGCGTAACGCTGGTTTTATGCCATGTTTTTGCGCCAGATAAAAAAATGCGCAGCGCCTAATGACGCAAAAATATGGCGGATAAAACCGCAGTTTAGTTCATGTGGTTTTGTGCGGTCTTTTGATTTTTAATTTTTCGTTAACTTTAGTATAAAACATATTTTTTATTTCTGCACGGTGAACTTTGATTTGTTTTTCATGGAAAAACAAATCAATCTCGGCTTTTGTAAATTTTACTTTTCCATTGCCCCATCTAATACAGTCATCTATATACGACATAATTTTATTGTAATATTGTAACTCCATTTTTTCATAAAAAGCATTTGCGGCTTTATTATATGTATTATATAATTTTATATAATATTCTCCTGTGTTTTGGAGTTCATAAAAATGATTAATACCTTTACTCTTGAAATATAATTCAACATAAGCGTGTGTATGGGTTGTCCAATTAGACTCATCATAACTGCCGTCTTTTTTAGATTGTTCAATGATAAATTGAACAATATCATTGATTAATTCATCTTGAGACAGAGAACTTAATTCCTTTGCTTTTTCATAATCATCTTCATCATATTCATGAGAATTTTCACGATTTAATATTTCATACGTTATATCTTTCCATGAAGTTAAATCAGGAACAATATTATGACAATAATAATTTCTAAAAATAGTAATAACTTCGTTTCTGTCACTTGTAATATATTTATATTGCTTCCATGTTGATTCATTTTTAATGCGTGTTTCAAGTGTGTAAGTATTATTTTCATTAAATTGTACTGCCATAAATACAGATGAATTAATAGCCTCTGACGGATAAATAACAAAAAAGCTATTGTCATCTGTGTTTAGACAACTAATCGTAGCGATAATCAAATGAATACCATCAATACCTGACGGTATAATAATTCCATTCTCTGCGTCAAACTTGAATTCCATGTTTTTGCTTTCCTCTTTCTTAACTTTATCTTCCATTTTTTTATTTTCTCCTTTCATAAAAAATTGTAAAACTTACATAGTGGCAAATGCCGCCATGCAAGAATTGTTTTGCCTTCATCACCTTCGGGCGCGGTGTCTGCGTTAAAAGCCGCGGGACAGGCTTGTGGGGGGTGGTTTGAAGAAACAATGTTTTGATTGTTTCTAACTTACTAACTATTGTATATATCATAACTACCGTAAAGCACTTGTTTTTTGTATGGCGCTTTTACTACAACGAATCTCTGTAGGCTTTAAGGCGCACAGCAAGGCGGTATGTTTCCTGGGTTACACCTTGGGCATATCTATTTACAGATAATGTTCCGTAGAAATTGCCTTGCCGGTCGTATAAGCCGGG
>JAIRPU010000182.1 GCA_031256815.1 Spirochaetaceae bacterium | reverse complement strand
ATGCAATGACGGACGGCAAAATAAATACAAAACTCTATCAGATTTTTATCGGTAATCCATGTTCCGCGAGGATGCGGGCGTTGTTTTTTATCGTTTATCAAGAAGACTTGATTGTCATTTTGTGAATCTACTCCAGGACAACATAAAAACCCTAATGTTTTTTCATTTTCCCTGTTTCTAGTGCTAATTAGCCAGTCATTTATTGTTTCACCTTCGGACGCATAAAAGGTTTTTACGCCTTCAAATTGTTCCTTTTCGTTGAAAACATCACAGTGGACGCTTGCGGGAAAATCTTGTTTTTTTGCCAAATCCCACACATAAAAACAGATTGGGAATCCTGCGACGCAATTATCATGAGTAGAAGACGGCGTGGCAAAACCGCCAAGGTATTCCGCCTTCCATACATTGCGGAAACTTTTCATAGTACTGCTGCAAATATATTTAGGATGCACAAACGCCGCCATTTTACAGTCAGGCATGTCATACAAAATACGGACAAAAAACTGTACATATTTTTCTCTAAGCGCGATGCCAAGTGAATCTTTATATTTTTCTTTTGTTTTGCTTTCCTGAACCCCCGCTTTATTAGATTTTCTGCCCGTTCTTGTCGCCGAATTCGCAGATTCCCCGTAAGGCGGATTCATCAGAATAATTAATTTTTGCCGTTTTTCGTTATCTTTGATAATGTCGTATAATTTGTCGGGCATTTTCCCGCCCTCCCGCGCAGGTTTTATCTCGTCATTCAAAAAATCAAATTGAAACACATTATCGTCCCACAGGTTCGCCCCGTTTTCTATGCGGTCATGCATCACCTGGACATCCTGTTTATCAAGCGTGGACGCCCAGATATTGTCTTTATTGACCAGCCCCGCCAAAAGATTGCCGCTTCCCGCAGAGTTGTCCCACACGACATACTCGTCCTGCCAGTTTACCCCAAAGATTTTTGCCAGGTATTCATGCGCCTTTGCTACCCACTGCGGCGGCGTAAAAAACGCGCCCTTGCGCTCGCGCACATCCTGGGATATAAGCAAATCCCGCCGCTCCACAATATAATCCCAGAATTCTTCTTTGGGCGGCCTTAAATACCTGTCCCAAAATTCCTTGTGCGCCCGCCCGCCGTCCTTAAATTCAACGGTCTTGCTTGAAAAAAGCCCCATATCGTCAATCTGCCGGTCAAGTTCGTATTTGTCTTTTTTAAGCAGCACAAAGAGCTTGTCTTTTATGGTAATATCGTCTTCAGAAATTAAATCCGCCAAATAAAAATCAGCGTCAAGAATTTCATGCCGTTTTGCCGCGTCCCAATCAATTTGTATTGACGGCTTAACGTAGAACGCCCACTGTTTATACACGTGGGTAAAATTGGTTTTGTCTACCCGCGCACGGATAGTTAAATCTGGAAAAAGTTCAATTTGTTTTGCTATATTGTTTTTTATGTATTCTTTTAGCAGATCGCTTTCCGAGTCAAAATAGTAGAGCAGTTTTTCTTTTTGAACAGTTTCTTCCACCAGTTTTTTGATTTGAGCAAATTCTTTTGTGCCATGGTCTGATGGCCGTACATTCCAGTTAAAATCATTCTGATAAAAAATATCATTTACAACTGCATAAGGAATAAACGCGATTTTTTCGTTATCAAAAACCGCTAAAAACTTGGGCGGCATAATCTTGTCAAAAGTTCGCGCCCTGCCTATCGTCAAAATCAACTGCACAAACATCCCATCTATGCCCGTTGCTGTTTTTTTTACCTCGCTCCAGAGGAGATGCCGGCCCGCTTTGTCCATAACAACAAAGTCGATATTGTCAATGTTAGGGCGGTAAAAAAATCTGGCTTCTCCAAAATAATCCGCAAAGATTTGCGCCTTTAGAGTCTCTTCTTTTGTGATGTTTTTATATTTGGCCATAATTTTTCTTCAAAAATACAAAATGCTTCCCATTTTGCGGAGACTCACCCAGTCTGCAGAACAAGCTCGATTATGCCTGAAATTTGGAAAAATGGCAAGGGACTCGACTTAACCAATTATCATTTGTTAAAATAAAACCATGAGTGTAGCAAAAATCGGTTTTGCAGGCATGGGCAACATGGGGCAGGCGCTGTTAAAGGCGTTTACCGGCGCGCGTGTTTGTTTGCCGGAAAATATAGCTGTTCTTTCAAACTCGGAAGACGGCAAAATCGCTGCCCGCGATGCGGGTGCGGCAATTTGCGAAACCCCGGCCGCGCTTGCCGCTTTTGCAGATATTGTAATTATTGCGGTAAAACCAAAAGATGCGCATGAATTAATACGTTCGCTTTGCCCTTCCATAAACGGCAAAGCGCTGCTTTCTATTGTGGCGGGGCTTGGTTATAGCGAACTTCGCAAGAGCCTTTGGGGAGTTAAAACGCGGGTGCTTATTACCATGCCTAATACCCCTGTTCAGGTTGGAGAAGGCATTATAGCGTTTACCAATGAAACAGACTTTAACGAAGAAGAGCGTGATTTTGCCGTGCGGCTTTTTGCTCCGGTAGCGCAGGTAGAATGGATAAACGAGGCGCAGCTTGCCGCGCTTGCCGCGCTTGCAGGCTCCGGGCCGGCTTATGCGGCGCTGTTTGCCGAAGCGCTTGCCGACGGCGCTGTAAAAGAAGGTTTGCCGCGCGAGCTTTCGCTCAGGCTTGCCGCCAAAACGCTTTGGGGAACAGGAAAATTGCTGTTCCAGGGCGGCAGGCATCCGGCTGTATTAAAAGACGCGGTTTGTTCCCCCGGCGGCACGTCGATAGAGGGCATTGCGGCGCTTGAAGGAAGGGCGTTTCGCTCGGCGCTTATTGAAGCGGTAAGCGCGGCCGCTTCAAAATTTGAACGGCTTTTCCCGTTGAACACAAATCCAGATTCTAAATGAAGGGGAGCGCCGCCGGCTCCGCTTTGTTTTCAAATAGCGACCTTGTTTCATTAATTCTTCCGCTTATTATTGAACAAATACTAAATATAACGCTCGGTTTTTTTGACGTGCTTATGGTTGCATCTCTGGGCGAAGGCGCTGTTTCCGCGGTTTCGATTGGAGACAGCATTAATATACTTGTAATCGGCGTATTTGGCGCGCTTGCAACAGGCGGCGCTGTGGTATGCGCACATTATTTTGGCAGCCGTTCTGTCCAGATGATTTCGATAACGGCAAAGCAGCTAATTTGGACAAGCCTGTTTATTTCGTTTGTAATTACAACAGCGGGGCTTGTTTTTCAGAGTCAAATTTTAAATTTGATATTTGGAGATGTTGAACAAAATGTAATGCGCGATGCTAAAATTTATTTTTTTTATTCATTGCTTAGCTATCCGCTTGTTGCGCTTTACAACTCTGTGGCGGCATTGTTCAGGGCGCAGGGCAATTCGTCGGTTTCCATGGCGGCTTCGTTTCTTGTAAATGTGTTAAATATAGGCGGTAATGCATTTTGCCTTTATGTCCTGGGATGGGGCGTAGAAGGAGTTGCCATACCAACGCTTGTTTCGCGTGGAATTGCCGCGCTGTTTTTGCTTGCCCTGTTATACCGCGGGCGTCCATATAAAAACAAACCCGCAATAATTATAAGCGGACTGCACCGTTTTAAACCGGACATAAAGATTATTCAAAAAATTCTTGCAATAGGCGTGCCGAACAGTGTTGAAAACAGCGTGTTTCAAATTGGTAAAATTCTTGTGCTTACGCTTATGGCAGGTTTTGGAACAGCGGCGATGGCGGCAAATGCGGCGGCAAATAAACTTTGTGAACTTAGCTGCATACCGGGAATAGCGATGAGTTTTGCAATGATAACTGTTGTGGGGCAGACGCTTGGCGCCGGCAAAAAAGAAGAAGCGGTATATCTTAACCGGAAACTGCTTGTAATAACTTATATAACGCTTGCGTTAACGACTATGCCTTTTATAATATGGGCAAGGCAGGTAATAGATTTTTTTAATTTGCAAAACGACACTGCAATTCTTACGCGAAAAATGTTTTTGCTGCATGGAATTTGCGGCATGGTAATATGGCCTGTTTCTTTTGTTTTACCCGCTTCGCTTCGCGCCGCAGGAGACGCGCGCCGTACAATGGCTGTTTCGTTTTTATCCATGTGGATTGTACGCGTAGGGCTTTCCTATGTATTCGCGCTTTTTTTTGAACTTGGCGCAATGTCAATTTGGTATGCTATGGTATGCGATTGGATAGTGCGTTCGGTATTTTTTGTTACACGCTGGCGCAGGCGTTTTAAACCCTGTTAATTTTTTGATTATCTGTTTGCGGTTTTTACGCCAATGGCAGGTTCTACAAAAGGCGCGCGCAGCTGAGTTTGCGCTCTTCTGCCCCATTCGTCAGTTTCTTTTGATGAGGCAAGAAATTGCCAGATGCCCTTTGCCTGCGCCGTTTTGCCGTTAGCGTGCAGCGCCGCGCCAAGATAGTAAAGCGTTCTGAAGTATTCAACTTCATTCATATATTCTTTTAAATCTTTTCGTCTTGATATTTCGTTCATCAGCTCTTCAAGCGAAGTAAAGCTAAAATTGTAGCGTTTGCGAATTGCTTCGCTTATTAAAACCGTATTTTGCTCCATTACGGCAAATGCAAGATGATTTTCTGCAAGAGGATAGCGCCCGGATTTATAACAAAATTCGCCCAAAAGCCTGTGCGCTTTTTCGGTGTCGTTATTTTCGTAACGGTACATCTGCAAAAATCTGTTTATACCTTCGGAACCAAGCGTCCGCGCCATTGCCTGACGTGCGAAGTTTTCAGTTCCATTCCAAAGTTTTTCGGTTTTTAGAATTTCATTTAAGGATTCTTCCATCTGCCCCCAGTTTTGTGTAGAACTGTGGACGCCGGCAATTTTATAGTAAAGCTCTATTCGTTTGGCGGGCAATTCTTCATCAACCAAATGCGCAAGGGCGCTGCGATACTGCTTTAACGCTATTGTCCATTCGCCTTCCAGCCTGTAAACTTCGCCAATCCAGTACTCCGCTTCCGGGTATTCTTTTAGGCGGCCAAACATCCCCAGCGCGATTTTTGATGAATTTTTAAGGGCGTCTCTGCCAACCCTGTAGTAAAGTTCCTGCATGGCGGCAGCGGCGTCAAATTGATTGCGTTCTTCTATGTATTTTTCTACAGATTCAAGTGAATCATTAAATTTTCGTACTTCGCCAATAGAAAGCAAATTGATAAAAATCGTTTCCATGCGCGTATAGCGTGTTCTGCGCTCTGCCCGCGCTTCCTCAAACAAATCCAGCGCTACGCCATATTCGCCTTCCCTGAACGCTTTTTTACCTTCTTCCAAAATAAACCAAAACGGGCGTTCAGGGGGCAGACGCGGAAAACGCGCCTGCGCCGCAGCATAAAAACCGGATAAAAAAATGAACAGCGCTGCAAAAAACGGCTTCACGCTACAATTATCGGAAATCGCGGCAAAAAATTCAATCTGCACAGGTTTATAATTTGTTTGCCGTATTGTAAAAAACTAATGCTGTTTTAACAAAACACCGATTAAGGAAAAGGAGTACTATATTTGCGGCTTTGTCTTAAAATCATATTCATTATTTTGCCGGTACTTACGTTGTATTCCGCGCCTGACCTTAGTTACAGGGAAGAAATAAACAGGCGTATTGTTCAACGTATAGAATGGCAAAAAGACGAAGCGGCGCTGGACTATCTTATTGAAATTGAACAGTTTAAAGACGGCTTTTGGAATCTGGTTTTTACAGAAACCACAGCGGAAAACTTTGTTGAAGTTTCACTTTTACACGGCACATACCGCTACCGTTTAACTCCAAGCGACCTTTTGGGACGGCGTCCCTCTGTAAGGCCCTGGGCAAGTCTTATAATACACCAGATTTTTCAGCCTGAATTGCTAAGGGCAGAGCCTGAGTTTTTTTATCTTGATACCGGTGAAGCTGAATATGAGCTTGAAATTTTTGGTTCAAATATATTAAACGAATCTGTTTTTAAGCTGCGTTCAAACAATGGAGTGGAGATTTCTGCAAAACGTGTAATTCGCGCTCCAGACGGCAACAGCGCAAAACTCGAATTCAACCGGGCCTCGTTAAGCGAAGGCCTGTTTGAAATTATTATAGAAAACCCCGGTGCATTAAGCGATTCTTTGCGGAATTTTCGTATAAGCAGCCGGAGCGAAGGCGATTTTGTATTTATAAGGCGTTATTATTTTATGGAAGGCTATGCGCCGCTTATAGCGCTTCCAGGCCTTTTTAACGATTATTTTGGAACCAATTTTTTCCCTGCGGGCGTTTCAATGCATATTGGCTGGACGCCATGGCGAATTTTTAAAATTCAAAGCGGGTTTGAATTTCAGGGGGGCTTTCATTATCTTTCTGCCCCTGTTACCAACCCCGGCTATTCAAGTTACGAAATTTCGGCGCAGTTAATTGACCTTAAACTAAACCTTGTATGCGTTATTCCTGTAATGCGTAAATTTAAAATAAGCCTGCGCGGCGGCTTAGGGTTTGTTGTGTTAAACGATGTAAAACTGCGCGAAGGCGACCTTGTTTCGCCCCAGCGGCATGCATGGATTCTGGCGGCAGGCGCAGGCGCTTCCTTTGGCTGGTACATTTTGCCCACTTTTTATATTGACGCCGGCGCGGAGTATCTTTACTTGTTTTCTGTAGACAATCCGCCTCCGCAATACATTATACCGGTTTTAAGGATTGGCTTTCAATTTTAATCACAAATTTACGGCGCATTTTGTGTAACCATGCGCTGCCGGGCTTGTTTTATGAATATCACAATGACGCGCACAAATTATGTGTACGTCTAAAACAATTGGACAGGAGAAATTTTTTATGAAGAAAGCAGTTTTTGCGTTTTGTTTTGCCTGTGCTGCCGCCGCTTTAATGCCGGCGCAGGGCGGTGCATGGAGCAATGGCGGCAGGCATATTGACGGCTGCGGAACCTGGGGCAGGGGAGGCGGCAGGCATATTGAACCGCGCGGCGTCCGCGCCAAGGCGGAAGAAGTGTCGCTTACCGGCAATTTAAGTTTAGCGCAGGGGCAAATAGCAATAAAGGACGGCGAAACTACATATTTTATTGCAGGTTTGCATCGTTTTATTGGATTTATTGACGGATTAAAAGAAGGCGCAAAAGTAACTGTTACGGGTAACGCATGGCAGCTGCAGCAGGAAAGCGCTTTTAAAATGCTGCGTCCGGTAAAAATTAGTATTGGCGGCAAAGAGTATGAACTTGCGCCGGCAAACAATTCAGAAAAGGATGGCCCGTTTATGCCGCGCGGCCGAAGATGGTAAAAAATTAAAACGCCAGGCGGCAAAACAAAATCTGTTTCAGACGCCCGTCTTTAAAAACAGCATTTTATGTTTTGCCGCTTTTGTCAGCTTCGTGTTTTTTATTGATTTATACCTGTTTTGAGGTGTTAATTAAAGTTTTTATAAAGATTTCCGATAATGGCTAAGGGATTATCTTTGTGAAAAAGTTATCGGCCTTAATTGCGGCGTGTTTTATCTCTACTTCCGCGGCATATTGTTTGGAGCTTCCCCTGATATTTGGCTTTGGAGCTTTAGGGGAGTTCAATATTACATCAGTTAAAGGTAACCGCGCATATCAAACAGGGCTGGAAGGAGAATTTGATTATTCTATTTTTTCCGGCGGCTTTTATGCGTTTTATGATTTTTTTTACGGCGAACTGGCATTTGGCTTTGCCGGTTTGCTGAACAGCGTAAAAGGCAACCCTACACTAGCGGAGGCCGCGCAGGTCGATAATCACGATGGCACCATACTTTTAGACGGCAATTATATTGTAATCTCACTTATAGGAAAATATCCTTTTGAATTTAACAATTTTTTGCTCTACCCTTTATTGGGTTTTGAGGCAAGATTATGCCTTGCCATGAAGTATACCGAAGACGCGGAATGGGCAGGCGCCAATAAGGGGGCAAGCTATAATCACGAAAACCCGTCGAATTGGAACACAATACTTGTTAAGATTGGGCTTGGCGGTGATTTTCTTTTGAGTGAGTCGCTGTTTATCCGCAGTACTCTTTCTTTTAACATAAAATTTAATACCCCCCGCGAAACAGAAATTAGCAGGCGAATAGCCGAAAATAGTGAATATAAAGATTCTACAATCTTTGGAGCCGGCGGCCAGCTAACCATATCGATAGGCTACAACTTTGGCTCTACAAATGTGTTTGAGTCTGGCGGCGGTGGCGGCGGCAGTAAAAGAAAGTCCGGCGGCTCAGGCGGCGCGCGCAAAACCACTCCTTCAAAACCAAGCGATATTTATATGCCCAGATAGGAATGACGGGCGATGAACTACGCTCTTTTTCTTCGCGCTTTTCGCTGTTCAATTCCTGTTATGCTGGGTTATATTGCAATAGGAGTAGCGTTTGGGCTTATGTGTTCCGCGGCGGAATACCCCTGGTTTGTTGCTCTGGCAATGAGCGTTATTATTTATGCGGGCGCTGGGCAGTATATTGCCGTTGCGCTTTTTGCCGCCGGCAGCCCCGTTTTGAATATACTTATCGTTGAATTTATTGTAAACGCACGCCATATCGCCTACGGAATTACTATGCTTGAAAAATATAATGCCGCCCCGCGCTACAAACCATATCTGATTTTTTCTCTTACAGACGAAACTTTTGCGCTGCTCTCTTCGTTTGATTATTCAATTTTAAAGGAAAAAGAGCGTGGAGTATTTATGTTTTTTGTAAGCGCGCTTAATCAGTTTTACTGGATAGCGGGCTCTGTTATTGGCGCGCTGGCGCTCGATTTTCTGCCTTTTTCCGCGCAGGGCGTTGAATTCGCGTTAACAGCCCTGTTTATTGTACTTTTGCTTGAACAAATTTTTAGAATAAAACGCGCAGGGCCTTTTATAGCAGGCGCGTTATGCGCCGTGCTTGCCGTAGTATTTCTTCCAAAAAATATATCAATTATAGCAGCGCTGGCAATGTCGCTTGCCATTGTTCAGCTTACACAAAAACTGAGTTTTCGGAGGGTAAAACGTTAAGCGTTAAAGAGGCGTTAATTGCCACAGTTCTAACGGGCGCGGTTGTTTTCTTTTGCCGTTTTATTCCGTTTTTTTTGTTTAAAAGCCCCAAAAACGGCGCGGCTTCAAAGTTTGGCAGCGTTAAACAGGCGTTTTTAAGCTTTGTAGAAAAAACCGCCCCGCCTGTAACCATGGCTGTACTTGCTTTCCGTGAACTTACACTGCCAATTGACGCAGGAATAAAAGAAAACGGATTTTCCGCGGAAGCGTTTTTTGCGGCAATTCCGGTTATAAGCGCCGCGGCGCTTTGCGTTATTTTACATATTTTAAAACGAAACGCGCTTATAAGTATTTTGTGCGCAACGACGCTTTATATGTTTCTGTTATCGTCATGTTCAAAAAACGAAGCCGCCATTCATTATGATTCATCATATTATATAAGCGGAGCAAAACAGCAGCGCGAAACTTTAAAGTATCTTTTTTTGTCTTTGGAAAAAACGCATGATGCGGAAAAACAGTTTATATTTGTACGCGAAATATCAAATCAATACAATAAGATGAAGGAGTATTATAAATCCATTAATTTTTTAAATGAATGGGTAGCGGCAAATCCTGACGACCCTTATAACAGCTATTATCTTTTGCGGGTTGCGGACGGCTATATCCGTCTTGATTCACATGAAATAGCCACGCTGTATTTTGATATTATTGTGCGTAACTATCAGGATTTAATTGTACGCGGCGAATCCATTCATTTTGCGTGCTTAAAACAGCTCATTGACTTTACAAGCAATAACGAGCATAAGATTTGGTATTACGAACAGTTTATAGCGCGTTTCCGCGACAAAATTGAAAACGGCTCTATTTTTTTTATGCAGGGGCAGGCCTACGAGGCGCTTGGCCGCTGGGAAGAAGCAATTTCCGCATATAAAAATTTTATGCCATACTACGGCACAATAATACACGGCTTTCCGGACGCATACGCATACGCAAAGCAAATGGTAGACTTTAACAATATATTAAAAAACTACACCAGCGAAGAAACAAAATTAAGCCGTACCTTTTCAACATTAAATGCCGCGACCAGCGCGATAAAAAGAGCGCTTGGAGAAAGCGATATTTGGGGGCTTTGGAATTACCGCGCAAGGGCAAATTTTTTTATGCGCTCATGGACGGTAATAGGCACAGAGGACGAATCCGGCGATGAATTAAATCTTTCGATTTTAAACAGCGAAAATCCAATTAATTTTGAATCTTCGCTTAGCGCCGGTTCCGGTCCAAAAGACGCCTATCTTCGCACATGGGGCTGGTCGAAACATTCTCCTGTTTGGTATTTTTACTTTCGCAAAATTTATTTTCCTGTAGACCCGCAAATAAACGGCCGCTGGGAATGGGCGGGAGTTTACTATGGCGAGCGTTTTTAACCGCTTATAGTTACTAGCCGCCGTTTGTAAATAGCGATTATAATAAAATAATGCAGGACGCTTTTGGCCGCAAAATAGATTATCTGCGCTTATCGGTAACAGACCGCTGCCCGGCGCGCTGTATTTATTGCGTGCCTCCCGAAGGGCCTCAATGGATTTCACATAACGAAATTATGCGTTTTGAAGAATTCCTGCGGCTGGCGCGGCTTTCTGCGGAGCTTGGCATAACTAAAATAAAAGTAACAGGCGGCGAAGCGCTTTCGCGGCGCGGGCTTGTTCCGTTTATGGAAGCGCTTATAAAAACAAATGGAATAGAAAAAGTAAGTTTAACAACAAATGCGGTACTGCTTGGCGGGCATATAGACGCGCTGCTTAAGGCCGGATTAAAATTTATGAATATAAGCATTAACACTTTGAATGAAGATGTGTTTGAAAAAATTATGCGCATCAATGTATTCAATGATGTAATGGCAAATTTGGATGCGGCGCTTTTAAGTGGAATGAATATAAAAATTAACTGTATTCCCATAGAAGGTTACAATAACGATGATATTTTGCCTGTAGCGTTTATCGCAAAAAATCACAATGCCGCGGTTCGTTTTATAGAATTAATGCCATTGGGGCTTGCCGGCGGTTTAACGCCTGTTCCGCATAATGTTACATTCGCGGTTTTGGAAAAGGAATTTGGCCCTCTTGTTCCATGCGAAGAACATTTGGGCGAAGGCCCTGCGCGGTATTATTCTGTCCGCGGCTTTAAAGGCAGGATTGGTTTTATAAGCGCGGTAAGCCATCAATTTTGCGCGTTTTGCAACAGGCTTCGTCTTACATCTACAGGAAAAATAAAACCATGCCTTGCCTGCCCGGTCGAAATAGATATAAAAACCCCTCTTAGAAACGGCGCGGACGATGCCGCGTTAAAAAAAATTATAGAGGGAGCTGTTATGCAAAAGCCATTATCTCATAATTTTATAAAAGACAAAACTCAATCCGGCTATGTTCCGGTAGAGATGAATAAAGTAGGAGGATAAAATGGGAAAGATTATTGCCGTATGCATAAGTGAAAAAAAGGGGACGCAAAAAAAACCGGTTGAATCTGCGGAATTTGTTCAGGCGCACGGCATAGAAGGAGACGCCCATGCCGGAAACTGGCACCGGCAGGTTAGTTTACTTTCGTTTGATAAAATAGAGGAGTTCAGGGCGCGTGGAGGAAAGGTTGACTATGGCGCGTTTGGCGAAAATCTTGTTGTAGAAGGCATAGATTTTGCCCGCCTGCCTGTGGGCACATTTTTAAAATGCGGCTGTGTTAGTATGCGTATTACGCAGATTGGCAAAGAGTGTCATAAACACTGCGCTATTTTTGAACAAACCGGCGACTGCATAATGCCGCGCGAAGGGGTATTTGCCGAAATATTGAAAGGCGGCAAAATACAAACAGGTGATGAACTTATTGTATTGTAATGTAGCGAATTAACTGTTATAATAATCCTATGGCCAGTTTACCTAGTGCTAAAATAAATGAATTATACACGCAGTTCAAGAGCGACGCCGTAACTTTTACCAAAGAGGTCATTGCCGTTACCGGGCTTTTGCCGGGAATGGTCAGCCTGAAATGCGCCTCGATGTTTTTTCCATGTGTAATTTATTCAAGTTCTTTTGAGATGGCAAAAGTTGTTGCCAATAACAAATCAGGAATTATCGAAAAGCAAAAGCAGCCTGGCAGCGCATTAAGCATTAGATTTACATTTTGCCTGCGCGAAACAGGTGAACAGGTTGTTTTTCTTGTGCCTGTACGTTTTAGTTCAATGGCGCCTTATTCCGGTTCTCAGGAAATGTCCATATTGAATTTGCAGTTTTCCCAGCGCCCTCCTGACGACCTTATCGAAATTTTGGGGCATGTACACGAAGCAAATTATTATTCATCAACACAGAGCGAAAAACTATTTCCAATGACGCCTGAAGCTTTCCGTAAAATGCGGTTTTTAAATAAAGAAGTTGTGTTTAGCATAGGCGAAACTAATCTTGGCAGTTTGCCGCGCGAGCTTGGGTTTAAGCAAGGGCGTTTCATTTTAAAAGACACGCCGAAAAGCATACTGGAAAAACCTTTTTTGATTAAATTTAATTTTGATAATCCGCACGAAACAAATGTGCTGGAATGTACTGTTTTAAAGCACGAATTTGCTGTTGACCATCCGGAAATTTCCATTGTTACACTGGCGTTTAAAGAGCCTGTTCTGTTGGCGTTTAAGCTAAGGCTTGCTGAATATGTTTCTTCTTTAAGAATAGCGCCGTCAAAAGAAACACCCGGTTTAAAACCACAGACAGAAGTAAAAACTTCTGCAGAACAAACAGAAATTGAACCGGAAAAAGAATCCGTGGAAACCGAAAAACCAAAAGACGAAGACAGCGGGACAAAAATTGCGCAAAGTTAATATAAATTTAGAAGATAAAGAAACTGTTTCTGTTATAATCGGAACCGAATTTTCTGTTTTTGAAGAACATTTTGCGTCATACCTACATCCTATTGCAGCGTTTCGTGTAAACAACGAAATAATGCCTTTTTCTGCGCCGGCTCAGACCAGCGCCAGATTGGAGGCGGTGCCTCTTTTTAGCGAATCCGGCGCTGTGGTCCACCGCAGGACGCTTTCTTTTGTGCTTTGCGCCGCGGTAAGTAAAGTTTGTCCAAAACGGCTTTTAAGGGTGGGGCACTCCCTGGGCAGCGCTTATTATTTTTCTTTTGCCGACGGCGTTCCGCCTGACGCTGCTTTGCTAAAATCAATTAAAGATTGTATTGATAGTTTTATTGCTGAAAAGGCGAATATAGAAAAAATACTTGCGCCTTTTAACGAAGCGCTTGAGTATTTTAACGCCGAAGGACGCGAAGAAACCGCGCGGCTTTTACGGCAAACCGGCAGCGCCTCAATAGAACTAAACGCTATGGGGAGCTACCGTTCAATCTATGTGTCGGCGCTTTTGCCAAATGCCGGCCTTATTCAGGCTTACGAACTTATACCTTACAGCGATGGTTTTTTATTGCGCTTTCCGGTTCTGGAAACGGCAAATGGAAAACGTGCAGACAGCTGCGGTAAAAGCAAAGAGTTTCTTCCTGGCAGCCGTTTTATCATTCCTGCTTTTACTGATATGCCTGGAATCTTTGGCGTATTTTGCGAAGCAAAACGCTGGGCGCGTATAGCTGGAGTTCATTTGGCTTCTCAGCTTAACAGTCTTGTAGCCAGGCGCGAAATAAAAGAATTTATTTGGATAGCGGAGGCCTTTGCCGATAAACGGCTTTCTGAAATTGCCAACGCTATTGCAGCGCGAAAAAATGAAGTAAAACTTGTTCTTATTGCCGGGCCTTCAAGCTCAGGTAAAACGACAACAGCCAAACGGCTTTCAATACAGTTAAAAACGGTAGGCTTAATGCCTCTTTCCATTAGTTTAGATGATTACTACCTGCACCCCGACCTTGTGCCGCATGACGAAAAGGGAAATCCGGATTTTGAATGTTTGGAGTCGCTTGATGTTGCTTTTTTGAACGAACAGCTCTGCGCACTGCTTGCCGGAAAAGAAATTACATTGCCAAGCTACGATTTTAAGAGCTGCACACGGCGGGAAGGCAAAAAAATGCGTCTTGAAGAAGGGAATTTGCTTTTAGTGGAGGGAATTCACGGTTTAAACGACGCGCTAACCCCCGCTGTTCCACGCGCCGAAAAATTTAAACTCTACGCTTCAGCTTTGATATGCCTTAATTTGGACGATCATAACAGAATTGCCACCACAGACAACAGGCTTTTGCGCCGGCTTGTGCGCGATAATCAATTTAGGGGAATAGGCGCTGAACGCACGTTAAAAATGTGGCCGGATGTTCAACGCGGCGCCGAAGAATATATTTTTAAATTTCAAAACGGCGCGGACGCGGTATTTAATACCGCTTTGGATTACGAAATGGCGGTGCTTAAGCTCTATGCTGAGCCGCTTTTACGTTCTGTTCATCCGGAAAGCGTTGAGTTTTCCGAGGCTTCGAGGCTGCTTTCGCTTCTTGGCCGCTTTACCGCGATACCTTCAGAAACGGTGCCTCCATTAAGCGTACTGCGCGAGTTTATAGGCGGCAGCGGCTTTAAGTACTAAACTTTTATATACAGTGGACTTTAGCCGGTGGAGGCCGCCTGCGGCGGCCTGTAAAGCGCAATGCGCTTTTCAGGCGTGTCCCCCACACTTCGCGTTTAGCGCAGGGTGGAGGCGTCAAATAAGGCAGCGCCCTGCCAAGCAGGGCGCTGCCGCAACGCGAATCGGGCGGCGGCCCCGGACTGCGCCCGCGCAGGCCGGGGAAGTGCTGCGCGCAAGCGTTGCGGCGCGCTACGCCCTGCGCCCGCTGCGCGGGCCTTGCCGCCCCCGGCCGCCGCGCGCCGTAAAAAAAGCCCGCCGCAAAGCGGACGGGCTTTTTTAAGAAAACTGCCCCCAAGCCCCCTGCATAAAGCGCGGGGCAAAGAGCGCGTGTCAAACAGCTTTAAGGCTATTTGACACAGAAAGCGGGGTCGCAGCCGCCTAAATTAGACGAAATGGCGGAGTAGAGATAATCGTAGCCGTAGACATAGCAAAAACCAAACGACATGGCACCAAACCAAGGGGATGCCAACCAATACCAACCGGTGGATTTTGCCCTCATCCAATCGCTATCGTAATACGCAAAACGTCCCTGGTTGGCATCTGTCTCGTAAGTGGAACTGCTATTCGTGTTACTGCCGAACATCTCCCGTTCTGTGGGCAGCCAGAGTTTGTCCTCTATCGTGTGCGTACCACTCGCGCCGCTTCCTTTATTGGCCGCCCGGCGGCTTACAGGCCACACAACGGCATCCGGAACTCCGGCAGTCTGCAGCGCCGGCCAGTAGGTGCCGGTCAGATATGTCCGCATTTCGCTATTCAGATAGCCGTTAGCGCTGGTATCGGTCGCTTCCATGCGGGCGCTTCCCGGGAAGTCTTTGAAGTGGAAGATTAAGTGCGGCGTTGTTGTGCCGTTGCCGTTCATGTCGTAATAGGGGTTTATAGCCACCACCATAACGCGCAGTTTATCGTTACCCGCGTCTGTGTTTGTAATGCTTACCGCTGAGTTGCTGTTGTAGACGGCAACGTTAAGCGACTTTAAGTTGACATAATCGCCCAGTTGAATAACTCCCAATCCGGTTGACGGATTTACGTCTGCGGCGCTCTGCGTCTTTATGTAGGCGCTCACCTTGTTGAACGTGGCGGTAACATCCTGCG
>JAIRPU010000171.1 GCA_031256815.1 Spirochaetaceae bacterium | reverse complement strand
GTGTAATAACGGCGGGCATCGTTAAGCCATTCAGTTTCAAAATTTAATTCATCCGCAAAAATATGACCGCTGAGCGCTCCAAATGTGCCAAACGCATCCGCCGAAAAAAGGATTTTTTCTGTAGTATCGTAACTGACCATTACTTCCGGCCAGTGAACCATAGGCGCCATAACAAAAGTAAATTTGTGTTTACCGGTTTCAAGAAAGTCTCCTTCTTTGACTTCCAAAAAACCAGATTCAAAGTTGTAGTTTGAAGCTTCAAAATTGTTAAATTGTTTTAACATATCAGCGGTTTTGGCGTTTCCTACAATTTTAACGCCGGGATAACGCAATACAAGCTCGGCAAGGTTTGCGCAATGGTCAGGTTCAACATGGTTAATAACAACATAGTCTAAACTGCGATTTTTTAATAAAAAACTCAAATTTTCGTAAAAGACTGCACTAACAGACTTGTCTACCGTATCAAAAAGAACTGTTTTTTTATCCAGTAAAAGATATGAATTATAAGACACGCCTCTGGGTATAGGAAAAACATTTTCAAAAAGTTCGAGCCGCCTGTCGTCAGCCCCAACCCAAAAAAGATTTTCCGATATTTCTCTAACTAAATGCATAGAATCTCCAATTATTAATAATCATTCCTATTATAATTAAATATAGTTTTTTTGTCAAGCTCTATTTAAATTTTTTGGGGCGTTTACGGCGTTGTTTTTGCGCTTCTTTTTTTTCTTCATAAAAATATGTCATTTTGTGCCCTGGTAATCTTGACGCCAGTATCCACCATAAAACAGCACAAAATATCATTGCCATACAGAGTATCTGCCCTGTAGAAAAACTGCCCCAGGGATGAAGGTAAGATATTTCTTTTATGCTTACATTTTGTCCAAGCTGAATTCTGTAACCAAGATCCGCATCCGGTTCCCTGAAGTATTCAATAAAAAACCGTATAAGTCCATAGCTAAAAACATAAAGTCCGGTGATAAAACCTTTGAACGGGCTTTTTTTTCTTAAAAGCCATATTATTACCCAAATAAATATTCCTTCAAAAAAAGCTTCGTATAACTGCGATGGATGACGCGGTAAATTTATAAGCGCCTCGCTTGCAGAATTTAAATCTATTCCGGACTTTTCGGCAATATCACGCACCCATTCAATTTTTGGGCTAAAGCGGTGCGCTGAATCCCACTCTGGAATTGGGAAAATCATTCCCAGTGGGCTGGATGTTACCCTTCCGTAGAGTTCCGCGTTTATAAAATTACCCAAACGTCCCGCTGTATACCCAAGTGGTATGGCGGCGGCAAACATATCGGATATTTCACGAATATCGTAACGGTGCCGTTTTGACCAAATTATTATACCAATAAGCCCGCCTATAACTCCGCCATGATAACTCATGCCCTGAAATCCGGTAAATTTACCGTTATGGAAGGGCCAAAAAATAAGCCATGGTTTTCTAAGGTATATGTTTGTAGCAACAGGCTCGTAGACTAAAGTTGAAAATACCCTTGCTCCAATAATTAATGCCAATATACACCAAAAAAACATACTGGAAAGCTCATCTTCCGTAATGGGGAACCGGCGTTCTCTCACTTGCCGTCTGTATAGAAGAAACGCTACAGAAAACGCGACAATATACATAAGTCCATACCATCGGATTGGAAGACCGGGTATAATCTCCGGCTTTATAAAAGATGGAAAATTAACAGACAACAACATATAACCAGTGTATCAATAAAAAAAGGTTGGCAATAGTCCCCGTGTTGCCTCCAGCAATTTTACATTTAGAAAAGGCATGATAAAGTTTGCCTCTCCGGCGGCCGCTTAGCTTTTTGCGCCAATATGTATGCGCGAAAGTTCAGACGAGGCGCAGCAGATCGCCATGCAAAGCCGGTCGTCATAAGAATCATGGCGCTGCCGACGCTTATTGCGGCCTTTTAACTTCGCTAAATTTAGAATTATTATTCAGTCTAATTATATGCTTGACAAAATTTTGATTTTTGTCTAGATTGAATTCATTATGGTACTCCAGGAAAAAGACTATCTTGTTGAACAGGCGGACATAGATTCGCCCAATTTTATCGCATGGCTTGAATATATTGAGTCTAAATTTGCCAACAATAATGCTATTTTGTTTCGCAGGGGCAAACAAAAAGAGTTTACTGTCTGGACATACCGCCGTTTTGCAAGCGAAGCGCGCCGTATTGCCTGCGGTTTGCTGGCCGCCGGTCTGAAAAAAGGAGACTGCGTGGCGCTTTGGTCAGAAAACTGCCCGGAATGGATGGCTGTTTGGATGGGAGCTGCTTTAGCCGGCTGCGCTATAGTCCCCGTAGATTTTCTTGTTTCGGAAGATGAATGTTATAATATAATTAAGTTTACCAAGGCAAAAGCGTTCTTTTTTTCCTCTCAAAAGACTGATTTTGCCGCTTCGCAAAGAGTTACCAGCGCCGGAGTACTTGTGTTTGTTAATGTTTCAAATGAATCGTACTCTAAATTTGGAGAAGGCGCGGAATTATCATCTTTGCCTGGAGCGGGTGATATTAAGCCGGATGATTGTTGTTCAATAGTGTTTACATCCGGCACAACAGGTCTTGCGAAAGGAGTTATGCTTTCGCATAAAGCGATTATAGATAACGCAAATGCCGCTATAATTATACTACAGCCAAAACCTGAAAATAACGATGTTTTTATAAACGTTCTGCCGCTTCACCATACTTACCCAACAACTTGTTCTTTTATTTCTCCGTTTTGTGTTGGAGTTCCAACAATAATTGTCGAACGGATTGTAGGACAGGTTGTAATAGACGATATAAGAGACGGCAAAGGCACCTTTCTTATTGCTGTTCCGCTGCTTTACGATAAAGTTATGCATGGAATTAATTCAAAATATCAAAAACTGCCATTTTTTGTACGTTTTCCAATAAATGTGCTGCGTTCAATTTCGCTTTCTAAAGCAAAAAAAGGCCGTCCTGAGTTTGGCCGTAAGGCGCTTCGGTTTTTCCGTAAAAAAGCGGGTTTGGATTCAATAAATATTATGGTTGCCGGCGGCGGTGCTTTAAGCCCAAAAACCGCCGACTTTTTTGACTCTTTTGGCTTTAATATGCTGCAAGGTTATGGAATGAGTGAAAATGCCCCTCTTATAAGTGTTAACACCATAAGATTTAAAAACAACGCCTCTGTCGGCCTGCCTGTAAAACACACCGAAGTTAGAATTGTTGACAGGGATGATGACTCACGTTATCTTAATAACGGCGAAAATGGTGAAATTATCGTAAAATCGCCTTCGATTATGCTTGGTTACTACGAAAATCCGCAAGCTACTTCCGAAATGTTTAACAAAGACGGCTATCTTAAAACCGGCGATTTGGGTTATATAGACCCAATGGGATTTATTTTTATTAACGGACGAAAGAAAAATCTTATTGTTTCGTCAGGCGGTAAAAATATCTATCCCGAAGAAATAGAAGGCTGCTTTTTTGCTTCAAAAATTATCGCTGAAATTCTTGTTGTTGGCCGTACAACGCCGGAGAAGGGTGAACATATTTTTGCGGCGGTATTTCCAAATTATGAAGCGCTGACTGAAGATTATGGCGATAAGGCGAATAATGTGCAGTTTGTTACTTCTCTTGTAAAAAAAGAAATAGAAATGGTAAATAGAAAACTTCCGGTATATAAAAAAATTTCGGACTGGACTCTGCGTAAAACAGAATTTGAAAAAAACGCTCAGCGTAAAATCCGCCGGTTTTTATATAAGGATTACGAAACCGTTGACGTTTTGGAGTGTTAGTTAAGGTGTGGCAAGCGTGATGGCGTATTTAATAATGCTTTGAAAATGTTCGGGGGTAAGTTTATCTTCTGTATCTCCTGAGCTGTTCAAAACCCGCCATGTTGCCGGCAGCGCGTTCATATCGAGTTCTTCCTGTAAATCACGGTTGATAAGCGCCTGGATATATTTAGGATTTGCCCGCGAAAGCTGCGCAAATCCGGCCGCTTCGTTAGCCGGCAGCATGGTTACCATTTGCGCCGCAAGTCCTGCATGTAAAAAACCAACGTCATCCGAAAAAGGCGCAGGTAAAAGCATATAATTTTGCAATGATGAATGTTCTGCAGCCAAAAGCGCCGTGTTTCTTAAATCCATAAAATTCTTTTGTTTCTTAGCAACGCTGCTGCCGGTTTCTTTTTTTAATAATAAATCGGCGCTGGTAGAAATAATCAGAGTATCTCCGCACCCGCAAGAATCAAACACAAAAAAAGATGCCCCGTAAAGGTCGGTGTTTTTAAGCGCTTTCCCCAAAAGATAAGAGCCTTGCGCCCTAATTCCACGATTACCGGCAAGTTCTTCGTTGTCTGTAAAAATTATCATCCATGGGAAATTGCGTTTTTCAAACAAAATCCGCGCGGCGCATATCAAAATAAATACAGACGAAGCGTTATCGTTTGCGCCGGCGCAGCCTGTTATTGAATCGTAATGCGCAACAAGCACACGGCAGGGACGCTGCTTCCCCTCTGAAGAAACAAAAAAATGCCGGCTTCCTCCCATTTGGACAACAGAAAAATGAAAATTAAGTTCGTCCAGGATTTCGCCAAGAATCATGCCCCGGTTATTTTTTGGTTCAATAAAATCGGCAAAACGGTTCCATGGCGGTTTTTCAAAAAAAATATGCCGCGCGGCGCTATTTCCCGCCGTTTTTACATTAACGTTCACGGTATATTATTCGCCCACGGCTTAAATCGTAAGGCGAAAGCGCGACTTTTACATGGTCGCCAGGCACAATCCGGATATAATGTTTGCGCATCTTTCCGGAAAGATGCGCAAGAATAAGGTGTCCGTTTTGATTATCAAGTTCAACACGGAACATAGTGTTGGGAAGCGCCTCTTTAACAACGCCTTCTACTTCTATCGCTTCTTCTTTAGCCATTGATATATCTTATATACTATTAGATATAGCGTCAAGCGGCCGTTGTGGCAGCGCAAGCGCATCCGCCGCGTGAATTGGAAGTTTTGTGTATGCTTTGCAGGCGAAGCATACACACTGCGCGCAAGGGCCTGTTGCGCCGCCGCTTGCTGCCCCGGACTGCACGGCCGCCTCAGGCGGCCAACCCCCCGGCGGCAGAGCGCGAAACCGCAACGCGGTTTCGCGGGGCGTGCGCTCCCGCGCCGCTTTGCAGGCAAAGCGGGAGGCTGCCTCAGGCAGTGCGCTATCGCGCCTGATTCATTCGCTTGGAGGCGAGCTTTTTTATCACGCCATAATTCCGACACAATTATCCGCTAGATTGAATATGCCGGATTAAATGCCGGCCGCGCAGCCTGTGGCAAGCAGCCTGTGGCAAGCAGCCTATGGCAAGCAACCCGTGGTGAGCAGCCTTAGGTGAGCAACCTTAGGTTGTATGAGAGGAATCGAAATGGCAATGATAACAAAAACAATCCGTATAGGCGGTATGACCTGCGTCAACTGTCAAAACCGCATAGAAAGCAAACTAAAAAGTACTGCTGGTGTGGAAGAAGCCTGTGTTAATTACAATAACGGCACGGCTACCGTTACATGGAATTCGCAGACGCTGACAAGCGCCGGTATTACGGCGGTAATTGAAGCGCTGGATTACCAGGTTTTGGACGACCAAACGCCGGCACAGGCCGCCTGCAAACAGCCTAAAGCTGCCCTAATGGAGATTATAGGGACTCTGGTCATAATTCTTTCGCTTTATACGCTGCTGCGCGGACTGGGGCTAAAAACGATAAGTCAGGGCTTCCCATTGGCCGCTTCCGGCATGGGCTATGGAATGTTGTTCATTATAGGGCTTATTACCTCGGTTCACTGTATTGCAATGTGCGGAGGAATTAATTTATCGCAGTGTCTAAGGGGGAGTTCCCCCGCGCAAAATTCCATTCTTGATGAAGCCGGCTCCGCGCCGGCAGCCCGCCGCTTTCTTGCCGCGCCAATACTTTACAACACAGGCCGGATTGTTTCGTATACTGCGGTTGGAGTTATCGTTGGCGCTTTGGGTTCGGTATTTAGCATATCCGGCAGATTTCAAGGTATTGTGCAGTTAATTGCAGGCGTGTTCATGGTGATTATGGGGCTTAATATGCTCAATCTTTTTCCATGGCTGCGCCGTTTTACTCCGCGCCTGCCTAAACTGTTCGCAAAAAAGCTGAACGTGCAGGAAGCCGGAAATAAAAACCCTTTAATAATAGGCCTTTTAAACGGCCTTATGCCCTGCGGCCCCCTTCAGGCTATGCAGATTTACGCGCTCTCTACCGGCAGCCCCATAGCCGGCGGCATTTCGATGTTCCTGTTCAGTATGGGAACTGTTCCGCTTATGTTTGGCATTGGAGCCTTAAGCTCGCTGTTAAGCGGGGTAAAGGGGCGTGTTTTTTCAATGCGGGTAATGAAGGCGGGCGCAGTTCTTGTAACCGTTATGGGTATGACAATGTTCAGTTACGGCTGGTCTCTTGGCGGCCTGCCGGACCCCGCTGAAACGATTTACGCCGGAATAAATTCTGCGCCCGCCTCTGGCGCTTCAGGCGAAGCCTTTAAGCCGATAATCGAAAACGGCGTACAACTTGTCAATTCAACATTAAGCGGCGGCCGTTATCCTGCTATTACCGTGCAGCAGGGCATTCCCGTAAAATGGACTATTAATGCGCCGCAGGGCAGCATTAACGGCTGCAATAACCGCATGATTATCCGTGAATATAAAATTGAACACCGCTTTAGCCCGGGCGAAAATATAATTGAGTTTATGCCGGTAAAAACCGGCAAATTTACATACTCATGCTGGATGGGAATGATACGCAGTTCTATTACCGTAGTTGGGGAAGGGCAGGCTGCGGATTCAAACGCGGCGGATGCATTACCGCTTAATATTACGCCCGCGCCTGCTGGTGTAGCGATTCCCGCCAACAAAGTAGCGTTGGCCAAAATCCAGACGGGGAGAGGCGGAATCCGCTATCAGACTGTTACAATCAGTATTAACGATGAGGGAATTGACCATTCGATTATCGTGGTTCAGCGCGGTATTCCTTTTGTATGGACAATCAACAACGATTCGCTTGACAGCGGCAACAGCCGCCTTATATTTCCGGCATACTACAAACGTCTGGATATAAAACAGGGAGACAACGTTATAGAACTCATGCCGGGCGGCGACTTTGATTTTTCTACCGGCGATAATGTGTTTTATGGGCTTGTAAAAGTGGTTGACGATTTAGGCTCGGCCGACATCGAAGCCATTAAAACGGAAGCGGCAAATTTTGAAACAATGATATATCCGGACAGCTATTTTGAGGCTGCCGCCTCCGGCGCAGGATGCTGCGGTTAAAACTGAGCGAAAACAGGCTGCATGGATTTTTCGTTATTGTTTTCTATTGTTGGCAGTTCTGTTGGCAGCTCCGGCAAAGAACTGCCGGCTATGCCTTTAATCGAGCCGATAAAACCATTTGTATTTAAAAGTATTTTTTCCAGCTGCTTTTCCCGCGTCTTCCATATCTTTTCCATTCTGTTTCGTTCTTCGATATAACCTTTTTGCAGTTCATTAAAACTTTCTAGTATCGTCATAAATTGAGATGAAAATTCCTTGCCGGTAAGATAATCGTAGAGCATTTGCATTTTTTCTCCCTTGTTTGTTTGAGAAGCAAACGCTTCGCTAACGCGGATTATGCTGTCGCGCAGCACAAGGGAGAGCCCCCTGAATCCGGCAAAAGTACAAATCCAAACGCCGTCTTTTTGCCCAATCCGCTCTATATCGTCCGGCAGCGCATCGGTAACCAGTACGCAAATATCGGCTTTTACCCGCGCCCCGTCTTCTTTTAATTTGCTTATCCAGTCTTTGCCAAACGCCTTTGTCCGTTTGCTTTCGTAAGCGATAATGCCAACTTCGGCGCCGGAATTGTTACGCACTTTTTGAATAACATCCGCGCCGTTAATTCCTTTTGGCACAGGCTCAATAACATCAAAACGGAATGTATCTTTGAGTATATCTTCAATCGCCAATTCCTGTACTTCGCCCTGTAATTGCATTGAGCCCTGTTCCGCTTTGCGTTTCATTTCTTCGATTAAAACGGCCTGGTCGTCCAGCTTTTTTTGTAATTCATAATTTTTAAGCGCGCTCTCTTCTGTCGCTTCTTTTTTGATACGTTCCCTTTCCGCCTCAAGAAACGCCTTGTGCGAATCGCGTTCATCTTTTAATTTTTTGTTAAGTTCCGCGTCTTTTGCGGCGCTTATCTTATAGGCGATTTCTTCTTTTTCCAGTTTTATTTTTTCCAATTCCGCTTTGGTTTTATTGAGTTCATTCACCTGCTCGGATTTTTCTTTGAGTGATTTTTGCAGTGATTCAATTCCGGCCGCGTTTTCTTTTTGCAGTTCTTCGCGTATTTTACCGGCTTCTGTTTTAAGACGTTCTGCGTACTCTTTTTCCTTTTCTTTTAAAACCGCAGCTTCAATTTCTGTTTTCTCTTTTTTTAGTTTTTCAATTTCGGCAAGCTGTTTGCCTGCCTGCGCGGAATATTCAGTTTTTAACCGCGCTTCAATTTCATGGCTTAACGCCGTGTTTACATCAACTTCAGCCCCGCAGGCAGGGCATTTAATTTTTTCGACTGTATTCATATTATAACCTTCCTTAATTATTTGCCGCTTTCCATTCTTTTCTTCCAAAATTTATTAATTACGCGCCGCCGCTATTGCCTTATCAAGTTTCTTAAAATCTGTCAACACAAGGAAAAGCGACAGCAGCACCGCAAGTCCGTCCGCGATAGGGGACCGGCATAAAGCACCCCGTTAATACCGAATACGGCGGGCATTACG
>JAIRPU010000155.1 GCA_031256815.1 Spirochaetaceae bacterium | reverse complement strand
GTCTTCTGGCTCGGTGGTATCAAGCCCCGTTTGCAGAATAAAGATAAGGTCGTTTTGCGCCTGGTATCCCGTGGTAACTGCATCAGGAACATTATCCGGTATGCGCTTTGCTAAAAATTCATTAACCATAATCTATCTCCTCCAAAGTTAATATATCCTGCGCATGGTTTATCTCCGTTATGATAAACTTATCTGCATTGCTGAATTTTCTGCCGTTAACCGTTAAATCCATAGTTACAATGTCCAGTAATTCCATGCCTGTCGTGTCTATTGCCAGAGCTGCTTTAATTCGCTGCCGCATGGTTGAATAACGCTGCCCCAGTAATTGCGCAAGCTCTCGCACATTATCTCCTTCGCTTATATCTATATCGGTTTCGAATTCTGTAAAACGTTTTCTGCGATATTTATTTTCCGCGGCGGCTTTATTTTCATCATACAAAAAAGTTTTATATGTTTCCTTGTTTGTACCCGTGTAAGCATATTTTATGGCACATGATGAAAAATAATTATTGTGTGCGTAGTCATAATTTTTTTCAGGCTTTTGCGTCAGCATACTTGAATCAATATGATGTCCGCCGTAAATTATCCCGTATCTTCGCACCGTAAACCTGCCGTCAGAGAGCTGCAAAAAATACGCCATGTCGCTTTTTAGAATATCCGCTATTGCTTTTTTTACGTCGCCTGAAGTAAAAATGATATTGATAAATGGAGCATTACTGCCATAGTATTTATAATAATCACTTATATCCCAAAATGTTTCTTCAAAAGGTATGTTCGATTTTTTTTCAAGAATATCCTTTATTACCCCCGCATTATTGGTGAAGTTAGCAGATCTTATTACCACTTCGCTTACTTCGATCAACTTGCCGTCCGCGTCAAGTTTCGTGTTATATAAAACCTGATGATTTTCAAGCGTAAGATTGCCTGTTATTCTGTTGCCGTCTTTATCATACGCTTCTTCACAGGATTGTATATATTCAGCAAGCATATATCTGGCTTTTATCACGTTTCCGGCGGCGTTTTTTTCTTCCCATATTTTTTCAGGCTTAATTCTTTTTCTGCCGTACAATACAGGAATATTTTTTCCAATTGCGCTTTCCAATAATGTATAATTGGGAAAATCTTCCTGCTTTATGGTATTGCATACAGGATCGTCCAGGCTGCGTATTTTATCCTCTACACTTATTCTGAATTCATCAAACTTGGTTGAGGTGCTTGCGGCAAGCCCGCTGCGTATTTCCCTGAAATCACTGTATGAAGGATTTTCAACGACTGCCTTTTTTAAGTGTACCGGCGTATTGAATAAATTCCATTCAGCGTCATTATCAAAATAGCCGTCATCATTGTGCAGCACCAGATCAAAAGATTGATTCAACACTACTCCTGAAATGCTGTCTGAAAGTTTAACGGTAAAGTTTGGCAGCTCCAGCCGCGTTTGCGCGGGCACTCCGCGCACCACATTGTGCGAAGGATTATCCGGCTTTAGCGCCGATGATATAAAAGGCAGTACCTGTTCCCCTCCCACTTCATACTGGGGATATAGCCACGGGTGTTTGGGGATATTAAAATAAACTTTATAATCGGCGGGGTTAATCCAAAAGGTGTACTCGTAAGTCAATACTTCATCCATAGTGTTAACGTGCCGCAAAAATTGAGAATAATATAATTCGATTTGCGTTCCTGTATATTCATTAAAAGTACCGCCAAACTTTTCCTTCCAGTATGAGTTTGCAGGCGCCAGCGCTATGTCCAGATAATAAATGTTTTTATTGCGGGAATGATTTGGAGAGGGTGTGGGGTGTAAGTCCACTGCTGATCGAAACGCTATTTCGGCAAGAAACCTAATCATTAAAAACGCTCCTCAAATTCCCACCTGCGGGAATATAAATACTGCATTATGCCGCCTTCAAAAGACATTTCGCGCTGGTTTCGCTCTTCAGCGTATAACTTGTCATACCAGAGCTTGTAAGACTCTTCTTCCAGGTTAACAAAAAACGGATAACCCATGCCGATATACTTGTAGCCGGCCGCAATTTCTGCCATTGCTTGCGCGCCCAGTTTGTACCTGCTGTCAAGGGAAAGCGTCCGGTAGGTGTAGCCGCCGCGCCCCGGCATAACCTGCCCCGAAAGGGTAAGGCGCGGAGATGCCGTACTTGCAAGCCCTGGCTCCTTTGCAATCGAGGTGCAGATTTTAATTCCGTTTCCCATCGCAATGCGTCCGGTAAAAGTCCCGTCTGATATAAACATAAGATCGCTTGCTTCCACTGTTTCAGGCAGTTTATACAAGCCGTTGCCGTTAAAGACAATGTAATACGGTTCGCTTTCAGGATCGTTATAATTAAAAAAGAAGGCAAGCTCTTGCGCGTCCGTGTTTCCTATGCCGATGCAGTTAATTTTTTGTACGCCGCCAAAATGAATTTCTGTCTCACCCAAAAAAGCGCCGCTTGGCTTTTCATATATATCCGAGAGCGCTGGAGAGATAAGCGATTTTGGCGCGTCCGAATTTTGCAAAATGTCATTAAAAAGGATTGTCATAAGTTCCCCGCTAATTGTAAGGTGTATAACTCCCCGCCCCGCGCCAGTTTATTTATCGCATACGCCAGCGCCTGGCCGTCGAAAACCAAATTAAAAATCTGCTGCCCGCCTTGACGCCCCGCAAGACCTGCCGGAGTTACGTCCACCCGCTCTCCTCTGTTAACGCGCATAAGAGCGCCATCAACACGACCGGTGTCAGGCACCATAAAGCTGCCGCCCGTTTCCGCCGCCGGAATGGGAGTAGACATTATCTTTACCTGCTGCGCAATGCCCGCCGCAAGCACCGCCGCCGCCTGAATACCTGCGACAACGGGGCCCAATTTTGCGCCGTTGGCCAGCGCCGCCGTAAACGCGAGGTAGGTATTGATAAGACCCTGGGCTGAGGCAAGCGCCCTTGCCGCTATAGCCGCCTCGCGGTTTTCTTTACCGGCTGATTCTATAAGTTGAGACATACTTCCGGCGAGATCAACGGCGGCGTCTAAAGTCTGCCGCCGTATTTCGGTTTTAGCGTCCTCTGACCGCTGAAGCTCGGCTTCTTCCCATGCGTGCAGCGCCGCTTGAGCTGATTTTGTGTTTTCATCGTACTGGGCTCTTAACGCGGCAAGGGCTTCCTCATTGTTCTTGTACTTATCCTGTTCCATTGCGTACTGCTCATCAAGCTGTTTCTGTACAAGCGCCGCCTGATCGCGCATGTACTGAATCCGCGCCGCGCCTGAAAGGTTATCGTCTTCAAGCGTCCTTGCCCTGTATGCGTCCTCTGCGGCAAGGCGTTTTTCCAGGATGCCCTTAATTTGATCTACACGTTCGTTTTCCGCCTGGGCTTCGGTTTCACCTAACATAGAAAGGCGGTCTTTGAGAGCGGCAAGGGCTGTTTCTTTTCGTATCCGTTCCGCTTCTTTTTCGGCATCTTCTCTTTCTTTGCGGGCTTTGTCGTTGCTTTCCGCAATGGCAGCGTTTACCGCCTGTTCAATAAATACGCGCTCATCCGCCCTAATTTTAGTATTATTTAATAATGCCGTCGCCGCTTCAGTAATAGCTCTATTGCGTTCTTCCGCGCCACCTTTTTCAAGACTGGCTATACTATTCAAATAATTGGTAAGGTCTTTTATTCTTCCCTCGTTAATAGCTTTGTCATTTTGTGAATATATATCTCCCAGTCGTTGTGACAGTGTTTTTTTCGCCTCCGCTTCTGCTTCGGTTCTTGCTTTTTCAATCTCCTGGGCGGCTTTTCGGGCGGCTTCGGCTGCGGCGCTTTTTTCTTCTTCTGTCGGACCAGATATTGTTACCGGAATGTCGATTATAACACCGTTGTCTCCGAGTTTTTTTCCAACGGTTCCCAGTATCGCGTTTGCCTGATCAACATCGTTTACCACCTTTTTTCTCATTTTTGTTACGGCTTCGGCGTAAACTTCCATTGCTTCTTCAAATTCTTTTGCCTTTGCAACGTCCCCCATAGCCATTGCCTGTCTGATATTTTCTTTGGCTTTTATGGCGTATTCTTCACAGTCTTCAATCGCTTTGTTTAGTTTATTCTGATCTTTTTGTAATTTATCTATCCACTCTTGAGCCCCTTTTTTCGCATTTTCTTCATTTAACTCTTTGATCGCCTTTAGCAGGTCTGACGCGCTGGCCGTGTTTACATCCATTTTATCGGCAAGGCCAGGGTATAGCGCTAATAAACGGGTAGACGTTTCTTCGTCTAACGCTTTTTCTCCATTAAGCCGCTGCCACTCGGCAAGCATTGACTCTGCCTTGCTGGATGTGTCTTGCATGGATTTCGCTAATTTTTCCCCGCCGTGGGCGGCATCATTTAACGCTTTAGCAACATATCCCGCAACGGTAACGACCGCCCCCAGCGCTAACGCTATTCCTCCTATTCCTGACAATGAGATAGCGCCTCCAAGGGCCACCATTGCCGCCTGTAAAGCCTGCACCAGCATTATTACTTTTGTTATGATCATGAATGACATTATTGCGGCGGCGGCTCCGGCGACAATAGGGATCAGTGTATTTAGTACCGACCCGATGTCGCCAATACTGGCGATAAAATCAGCAAAACTGTTAATAACATCTGTAAGCGCTGGCAAAAATTCGGCGGCTAATTTGTTTTTTACGCCTTCAACGGCTTTTTGCGCCCGCTCCTGCGCGTCCTTAAACGCCTCGCTTGCGGCGGCTGTCTCGTTACTTATAACGCCGTATTTACGCGCTTCTTCGCGTAACGCCGCGATACCGTCCGTTCCCACTTCGGCGATTTTGATCAAGTCCTGTCCGCTCTTGCCAAACGCCTCCTGCGCCAACTGTGCCCGCGTGAATTCGTCCGGGGCCTTGTTTATCGCGTCCATGAGCAGGGTAAAGGCTTCTTCGGTGTTTCCGGCGGATTGCAGATTTTTGAGCAGCGCCTTGTCGTTTGCGCCTAAATACTTTGCCAGCGCACCGGAACCGCTCTTGAGATCGCCCATCGTTTTGTTGAGTTTTTGCATGGAACTTTGCAGTGTGGACGATTCAACCCCTGACATTTTGGCGGCGTATGAAAGTTCTTGCCACGCCTCGGCTGTGGTGCCGATTACCCGCGCCGTTTTTGCCGCCGCATCCCCTGCCTCGGCTGTTCCTGACGCGAAGGAATTTATAGCGTTATACACATTGGTAATGTCGTTTTTTATTCCGCTAAATGCTCCTCTTGCAACATTAAGCGCATTTGATAAATTTTGCATTTGGTCATTTAATGAATCTGTTGAATTTTTATTTTTGTTCATTTCATCAGATAGTCGAATATATTCGCCCTGTAGTTTTTTAATTGCCTCATCTTCAGGGTCAAGCCCAGCTTTTACGAGCTTCTCGATTTCGCGTTGGTAGGCGGATACCTGCGACTTTAGACCGTCCGTATCACGGCCGGCGGCTTGCATTGCGATTGCCGCTATCTTTTGGCGCTCTATAAATCTGTCTACGCTTTCGTCCTTGAATTTTTCCGTGAATTGCTCAACTTTTTTGCCAAAATCCTCGGACTGCGCGGCTATGTCCTTAAACGCGGCTGACGCGGCAGCCGTATTGGCAGTTATTTTAAGAGCAAGATCTGACATTTATGAGCCTCCGTTTTTCTTGATTTTTTTAACCAGTTAGTGTATAGTGTATGGTAAGGTGTGGAGTAGATGTTTATTTGGATTCCGTGGACAATCGGCATGAGTTTAGTGTTTGGCGCCGCTTGCTTTGTTTGGATGTGGCGTAAATTGCCTCTGGAAACCCGTATAACATTTTTTGTAGGTATTACTGCTATTGTTTTATATGTAGTGCTTGTTCTTAGCCGCGTTAATATGCCGCCTATTACGGGTGCTTTTCTTGGCTTGTTTATTCTGGCGCTTGTTGTTTTCCGCAGAATACGATACCTCAAACAAAGAGGTCGGAGGGAGTGAAATATCTCTCCTTCGCTTTTGCCCAGGTCTTCACTTAGTTTTGCAATTTTCTTCTGCAATACTTCGCTGGAGGACGCCATGTCCTTAAAAGACATACTTGCTGCCGCGGTATCCGCTGTTATTTTAAGAGCAAGGTCTGACATTTATGCTGCCTCCCCATATTTGTATTGACAAGCAGACTTCCCCTGCCGATAATCAGAAGAAGGAGTATATCGCATGGGAATTCCTGTATATATAGTTTCATATCCAACTGTATGGCTTATTCTTTCAGGAATTGCTTTTACGGTAATCTTTGTTTTTGTACTTGTTTCCAAAAGTTCCCGCTTTGATAAAATATTGTTTTTTATCGGTCTCGGTGCAACTGTATTACTTGTTATACTGGCTTTTGTACCAAACATACCGCCGATTATTTCTTTTTGGCACTGGCTTCTTCTTGTAATTCTTTTTATTGTTGGCAGAGTCCACCACTTCAAGACAAAAAAGCGGGAAAGAGAATCGAAAAAATCACGGAACACTGAACAACTGCTGGCAGATACTGACGCCCTTCTAAAAAGTATAGAGCAAAAAAAGATAGATGCCTTACGCGCCCAAAGAGATAATGACAGCCTTGTGAAGTAGTCCGCGTTATATCCTTGCTCCATGTAACGCCGCCTGGAATTGCCGGTCATTGCGCGCTTTTTCTCCCTCGATAATGATGTCAAATGCGGTTGTAAGCTGAACCGACCACGGCGGCCAGTCCAGCCAGCCACAGGCCCATGGCTGCCCTGCGTGTTTACAGGATATGTAGAATTCGTAATAAAACCAAAACTCGTTATTGACATAATCCTCAACCTTCGTACTGTTCACAGGCTTTGCAAGTCCAGGCACAATCACGGGATACGGATCGCCTGAACCTGAATTTTTTGTTTCGCCCAACAGCAGCAGCCGCAAGCCTGTTGTTAGGCGCTCTATTCCCCCATCGTAAATTCGTCCCGCTCTTTGGCATAATCAAAAGCCTCCGCCGCGATTTTATACGCCGCGTCCTGCGGGAGTATCTGGAAAAAATCTGATACGGTGATTATTTTACAATCGTTGTATTCAAGATTTTCCAGCCTGTCGACACATTCATCAAAGAAAAAACGATAATCGACAAGCGAGTTGCGCATGTTTTCCAGAAATTCGCCAACAAGATTATTAAGTATTTTTTCCCTTGTGCTTTCTTTTTGAAAATCATCTGCCTTT
>JAIRPU010000135.1 GCA_031256815.1 Spirochaetaceae bacterium | reverse complement strand
CGGCAATGTGTACGATAGGGCCGGAAATGCGCGTAACGCGCCCGGTAATCGTTTGCTGCGCCATAGTAATATGTTAACGCCGCTTACGTTTAAGGTCAAGAAGCCGCATTGAGCCAAGTTAAATCTAACCATAGGGGAATCCCTAATTAAAAATGATGAAGCGGCGCGGTTTTATATATGCATTTATGGTATTTTGGGCGCATTTTTGCCGGCCGTACTCTGTACCGCGGCTGCGTTGCGCAGACTCAGGCGGCAGCAGTTGTCCCCCGGCCTGCGAGAAAGCCGCGCGAAGTTACGGCACTGCGCATAAGACGGCCTTAACACAAGCCGGCAAAAACCGCGCTTTCCGCTGTAATTCGCGCTTTCAGCGCTAATTTCCGCTTCAATCGCTTGCGCGGGTATCTGCAGCCACCTTTTGTTCAAAATAATTGCCCATGTCTGGACATAAATTATTTATAATTCGGAATCGCTGGTCCGACGCCGCCAGCCGCCGCAGGCCCGCCAGCCACGGCCGCCGCGGGGCAGGCTACACAAAAAGTTAGAATCTTATTAGTATACAGGCTGCTTATTATGACCGGTAAAACATTTACTTCGGCGCAGGATGTGTTCAATTGGCTTGGCCGTTTTGTCAATCTTGAACAGGGAGTTAAGCCTCCCAGCATGAGGCCGGAACGAATGCGCGTTATTGCGGACGAGGCTGGTAATCCGGAAAATTGCGCGCCCGCTTTTCATGTTGCCGGTTCAAAAGGCAAAGGTTCAATTACTGTAATGGCAAGCGCGATTCTTGAAAAAGCGGGTTTTCGTGTTGCGCGTTATCTTTCACCTCACATAACTGAATACAGAGAGCGAATTACTTTAAACAACAATTTTTTTGATGAAGAAATCTATATTAGTGCAGGCGAAACGCTTCGTAAAGTTCAAAAAAAACTTGAAAGTTCGCCTGAATTGCAGCCGGAACCCACTTTTTTTGAACTTTTAACCCTGTATTATTTTCTCTGTGCAAAATATGCGGATTGCAACGCGCTTGCCGTAGAAACGGGTATGGGAGGCCGGCTTGACCCCACAAATATAGCGCAAAGCCGTGTTACGGTAATAACAGGAATAGAACTTGAACATACAGATATGCTTGGCAATACGATTGCGCAAATCGCGTTTGAAAAAGCAGGCATAATAAAAAACAAAACCCCTCTTATTCTTGCGGCTCAAACTCATACCGACGGAGCTGATGCGCTCAATTTATTCAAAAAAACTGCCGCGGAACGCAGCGCGCCGTTTTTTTATTTTCCGGAAATTGCCTTTATAGATAATGTTAAAGTTTCTCAACAAGGAACTTCATGGACGCTTTGTCCGCTTACCAAAGATTTCTTTGATTCGCCTGTTGAACTTGAAATTTCACTTATTGGAGAGATTCAGGCAATTAACACTTCGCTTGCCCTGCTTGCCATGCGCAAAGGCTGGCCGGAAATTCAAACTTCCCTAATGCAAAATGCGGTGCGGCAAATCCGGCTGCCGGCGCGTTTTGAAACGCTCCTCTCTCAGCCTGCGGTGATTGTAGATGGCGCGCATACAGCAATAAGCATATCGCTTTGCGCCAAAACATGGAAAACGCTTTATGGTGAAGGCGGAATTCTGATTTTTGGCTGTGCGCAGGGAAAAGACGCCTCTGCCATGGCAAGAAGTCTTGCGCCGCTTTTTTCCAGGGTTATTATAACTACGCCGGGGACTTTTAAGGTTAGCGACCCGGAAAATGTGTTTACCGCATTTTGCGAATCTGCGCCGGAACTGGCGCGTTCAGGCGGCATAGAGTTTATAAAAGATACTGCGGCGGGTATAAAAACCGCTCTTGACTATGCGCGCGATTTAAATTTGCCGGTGCTTGGAACAGGCTCGTTTTACCTTGCCGCTGAAATCCGCGAATTTGTATCGCGTTACTCAAAATGAGTATTGTAATATTTGCGCTAATTTTGCTTTTGGCTTTTGCTCCGGCGGCGCTGGGGTGGTTTTACATAAACCGGCGCGGCGTAAAACTACGGGTTTATTTTGCGCTTGTTTTTTTGGGCGGTGGTGTATTGAGTCTGGCATTTGCCGCTTTTGCGCAGGCATTTTTACCGGAAATCTATTTAGAAACCGGTATAGAATCAATCTTTTTTGAATTTTTAAGAACCGCGTTTTTGGAAGAAGTATCGCGTTTTATTGTGCTTTCAATCTGTTTTACGCTTGTTCGCCGTGTTTTTAGGGTAACGCTGAATAATGCGCTTGCCAGTTCAGGCGGGCTTTTGGCGGGGCTTTCGTTTGCGGCGCTTGAAACTGCCGCGCACGCCGCTACAGAAACAGGCGCTTTGCTTACAAGGGCCTTAAGCGCGGCGCCATTACACGGCGCGTGCGGACTACGCTGCGCGCAATCTGCAAATTGCGTTAAAGGCTCGCCGGTTAAGGCGCTTGGCCGCTTTGCGTCTGCCGCGGCGCTTCATGGTTTTTATAATTTGATGATACCGCGCGGCGGATTATCTTCGGCGCTTGCGATAATTCTTGCGATAAGCTCTCTTATATCAGGACTTCGTCCCATAAACAACGCCGCCAACGAATAGCTGCCGTCTGCCCGCTTGCGCGGCTGCTTTTAGCCGCCGTTTGGCGCGGACAGAAGCCGGCCGCCTGGTGTATGGCGACCGCAGGCAGTAGCCGGCCGCCTGGTGTACGGCTACCGCAGACAGAAGCCGGCCGCCTGGTGTACGGCATCCGCGGTCAGGAGCCGGCCGCCTGGTGTACGGCATCCGCGGGCAGAAGCCGGCCGCCTGGTGTACGGCGACAGCAGTCAGAAGCCGGCCGCCTGTGGCGGTATCTAAAAGCCTGCTATTTGTTTGAGAGGGCGGATAACTCGTTAAAAGCATCACGCGCAATTGCGTTTACCCAAAGCAGGCCGCTTTGTTTTGGCGCGGTGTTGCCGCTTTGTAAAAACCCTTTTGCCCTCCATGCGGCAAGCGTTTTTGGAATATAAAACGAAAGCGGTTGTTTAAAACGTTTTTTAAAAAGCGCCTCGTCTATGCCCTTAATACAGCGAAACCCCATCATTATTGTCTCTTTTAAAAGCGTTTCGCGGCCAAGTTTTTCAACCTTGCCGTCACAGACACGCACTCCGGCGCAGGCCTCATCGTCTATTATTGTGCCGCTTGCGCTTCTTCCAACGCCAAGCCAGTTTTGCATTTGCCAGTAACGAATATTGTGAATACAGAATTTTTCAGCGCGCGCAAAAGCTGAAACTTCGTATTGTTCAAATCCCGCTTCGTGTAAAAGAGAGGCGGCATAAAACCAAAGCGCTTCGCGTTCTTCAACTGTGGGCAGCGTTATTTTTTTTTCGCGTGTTTTTCGGAATAGAGCCGTTCCCTCTTCCAAAATAAGTTCATACAGAGAAATATGCGCCGGATTGTAACATAAAAGTTTTTGTATATCAAAATAAATTGAATCAAAATCCTGCTGCGGCAGGCCGCTTATTAAATCAAAACAAATATCTATTTTTGTTTTTAATAACAGATTAAGCTTTTTTATTATCTCTTCCGGTTCTCCGCTTCTTCCGGCGAGTTTGCGGGAGCGGCCGTTCAAACTCTGTATTCCAACGCTTAATCTTGTAACTCCGGCGGCTTCGCAAACAGAAATAATTTCGCCGTCAAGAGATTCAGGATTCGCTTCCAGAGTAATCTCGCGCAAATCCGGCGGAAGTTTTTTATGCAAAAAGCAAAACAGGGCTTCAAGCCGTTTTGCGCCCAGCAGCGTTGGGGTGCCGCCTCCAATATAAACTGAAGGAACAGAATCAACTTTAAAAAAATCGAGCTGTTTTTTTAATTCGTCATATAAAAAAAAAAGATACTCATCCATATTTTGCGGCGCTTTGCTTTCTTCGCCTGAAACAAACGCGCAGTAATCGCATTTTTTTACGCAAAAAGGAATATGAATATATAACGAAGCTGTCATGCAAATCTAATTGTATTAAACTTAAGCTTTTTGTAAAACTATAAAAATGAACCGCTTTAACGTGAATTATTCATCAAAGTTTGATTTTTTTCGTGTATTGTTTAATGCCGCGCAGCCTGCCGCGCTTGCGTTTTTTTGTTTGCCGCTTGTTTTTTTGTCTTTTGATGTTCAAAACATAGCCCGTCCGGCTTTTTTTTACCCCGGCTTTAAATATATTGAATCTTATGCGGAGCGGGATGCGGCGTTGGAACAAAAGGCGCGTAAAATCGCGGTATCTCTTGGCGCAGGCGAACTTTGCGGCCAGGTAATAATGACCGGCGTTGACGCGGCGGGGGCTGTTTCAAACGAAGAAGCGGCGCGTATTTTGAGGATAAAGCCCGGAGCAATTATGCTTTTTAGAAAAAATTTAAATATAAGTGAAGACAGTATTATTAAAATGAATGCTTCGCTTGCCGTCTGCGCCGCGCTTAAAACCGAAGATGGGCTTTTGTATCCGTTTATTGCCTGCGACCAGGAAGGCGGCGCTGTAATGCGCGTTAAAAGCGCCGGCGCTTCTCTGCCGGAACCTGCATATTACAACCGTTTGCGCGCCGGCTCCGGCGAAGAAGCGGCGCTTAAGGCCATAAGGCGGGATGCGCTTGCCTCCGCCGCCTGCCTTTTGCGGCTTGGACTCAGTTTGAATATGGCGCCTGTAGCGGAGCCTTTAACTGCGGAAAACCAGCGTTTTCTTGGCGGCAGGTCTTATGGCGGCGATTCAAACTGGACGGCAAAAGCTGCGCTGGAGTTTATGCGCGGCATGGAAGAAGGCGGCATTGCCTGTGTTGTAAAACATTTTCCGGGCAATACAGGCGTTGACCCCCACCGCGCAAGGCCGGTTTTACGCTGGAGCGGAGTTGAACTTGACGCGCTCTGTGAACCTTTCCGCGCTGCGGCGTCAAGCGGGCTGCCCGCCGGAATTATGGTTTCGCATAGTATTGCCGCCGCCTGGGACAGCGAACGCGCCGCAAGCGTTTCGCCTTTTGTTATTCAAAAAAAAATAAAAGAAGAGATGAACTTTTTTGGCTTTGTACTTGCCGATGATTTTTCTATGGGCGCTATGGGGGGGACTTTAGCGCCGGATGCGGCTATTGCCTCTCTTGCCGCCGGCGCGGATATGATTATGGCATGGCCTGTAAATCTTGCCGCCACTTATAATGCGATAAATGCGGCGTTTAACAGGGGCGTTTTAAAACGGGAAAGACTTGAAGATGCCGCCGCGCGAATTATTTATATGCGGCTCCGAAGTCAAGCTCTCCGTGGTGCGTCAGTCTAGCTTGCAGTCTGTTACGCCGCCTCGGCGGCAATCGGCGACAATCGGCGACAATCGGCGACAATCGGCGGCGCTTACCCTTTCGCAGGCAGCCGCGCGGTTTTGCGATGCCGCCGCGTTTGTGTGTATGCGCCCGCCGCCTCGGCAACCTGCCGGCGGACAGCGCAAAGCGGTTTTATTCCAGCTTGAATTATTTATAAATGAATGATATTACTTGAAATACCGGCTGAACTGATATTTTAACAACGGTAACACCGTTTCTAAGTTTTGCCGTAAAACGCTATATAATGTTTCTTGATTTATAAGGAGAAAAATATGTCTTATGTAAAACAATGGACAAAACGGCTTGACAAGCTGAACTTTCGGAATATGTACGGAAATGATTTTTTTCTTACATGGGAAAAGACCTTTGAAGAGGTAATGGCAACATTTACCGTGGCCGACGCTCTGCGCGGCTTGCGCGAAGACAATGTTTCTACAAAAATCTTCGATTCGGGGCTTGGAATTTCGCTTTTTCGTGATAATTCTACGCGCACACGGTTTAGCTTTGCTTCGGCCTGCAACCTTCTTGGGCTTGAAGTGCAGGATTTAGACGAAGGCAAGTCGCAAATAGCCCATGGCGAGACGGTTCGCGAAACGGCAAACATGATTTCTTTCATGGCCGACGTAATTGGAATTCGTGATGATATGTATATCGGCAAAGGCAATGCTTATATGCATTCCGTTGCCGATGCGGTGCGCGAAGGTTATCTGGACGGCGTTTTGGAGCAGTGCCCAACCCTTGTGAACCTCCAATGCGACATCGACCATCCAACACAATGTATGGCCGACATGAATCATATAATTCATCAGTTTGGCGGAGTAGAAAACCTTAAAGGCAAAAAAGTCGCAATGACATGGGCCTACTCCCCCTCTTATGGCAAACCGCTTTCAGTCCCGCAGGGCGTAATCGGCTTGTTTACGCGCTTCGGCATGGACGTTCATCTTGCCCACCCAAAAGGCTACGAAGTAATGCCCGAAGTAGAAGAGGTGGCAAAAAGAAACGCTCTTGCTTCCGGTTGTACATTTACAAAATCAAATTCAATGGAAGAAGCGTTTAAAGATGCCGACATAGTATATCCAAAGAGCTGGGCTCCCTTTGCCGCAATGGAGAGACGCACCAAACTTTATGGAGATGGCGACAACGAAGGAATTAAGGCGCTGGAAAAGGAACTTCTTGCCCAGAACGCAAATCATAAAGACTGGGAGTGCACAGAAAAACTCATGCAGTCTACACGCGGCGGAAAAGCGCTTTATTTGCATTGTCTTCCTGCGGATATATCCGGCGTAAGCTGCAAAGAAGGGGAAGTTGCCGCTTCGGTTTTTGACCGCTATCGTGTGCCGCTATACAAAGAAGCAAGCCATAAACCCTACATTATTGCCGCGATGATATTCCTTTCAAAGGTTAAATATCCGCAAAAGACTCTCCGTGAGCTTGCAGACCGCGGTAAAAAGCGCTTTTTCGGCGTTGTATAAGCGTTTTCCGGTTCGCTGCCATTAACGGTGTTTTCGGGCACGAAAAAACGTTTTTAGTATGCGGATAACTTCGTCTTGCGTGGAAAGTTCAATATGAGCTATCTCGTAACGGCGAAAAACCGAAGCGCAGAATGCGTTTCGTTCGGTATGCCACTGTTCCCATGCCGAACGAAACGCGCTTGAAGCGGTATTGCAGGTAATTGCGGCGCGGGTTTCCGGGTCTTCGATATAGGTAAGTCCAAGATTTGGAAAGCTTGAATCCAGCGGGTCGCTGACGCGGCAAACTATACAGTCGTGTTTTTTTGAAATATTGCCAAATTCATGTTCCCATCCTGAACTTAAAAAATCAGAAATTATAACAACTATGCTTCGACGTTTTAAAAGCCTGGAAGCGCTGAGCAGGGCCTGTCTTAAATCGCTGCCGTTAGCTTTAGGTTTTGAACTTAACGCGGCTCCGGCAAACGCCATTATATGGCTGCGTCCGCGTTTTGGTTTAAAAATCGTGTGTACATCGTTATCAAAAAACAGCGCCCCAAAACGCTGCCCGGAACGTTCAGCAGAAAACGCTATTAACGCCGCGGCAAGTATCGCCTGGTCTATACGGCGAATGTTTTGTGTGCCTTCGCTGCCTACAAACATGGAAGCCGAGCAGTCAAGCACAACAAAAACTGTGAGTTCGCGCTCTTCCCGGTACAACTTTATGTAAGGCGTTCCATAACGGGCGCTTACGTTCCGGTCTATCGCCCGTACATCATCGCCTTGTTCGTAACGGCGCACCTCGTCAAATTCTATGCCTTCGCCGCGAAAGACAGAACGAAAATCGCCGGCAAGCATATCGCGTGCAAGTTCGCCCGCTACAAGCGGAAAAGTATTTATTTTACGAAGAAGCTCATCTCGTTCCACAAACAGTATTATATATAATTATATACAAACGCGTTAAGTGTGAACTGTGTTTTGGGTTGTACTTTTATAAATTGAACATGAATGATAGTGCCTTTGCTGTCTTTGTTTACGCGGATAACCTGGCCCAAAGCGGCCATTTGCCGTTTTCCCAAATTAAATTCAATCTTAAGCTGAGAGCCCGCCTTTACAACAGAAGGCACTTTTAATGCGCAGCCGTTTGAAGAAACATCGACCAGCACCCCCTGAAAGCTCGCTCCGGAAAGCTTAAGTTTTTTTACTTTTTTGCCGTTTTCTTTAACTTTTGCAAGAATTACCATATAGCACGCGCAGTTAAAATTACAATCGCGGCGCGGAGTTTTACGCGGCGTCTTTCCTTTGGCAGCGGCGGCTGCGCCGTCTTCAAAATAAAAAATAGTGGAACGCAGGTTAAAAAGAGTACGCAGCTCTGCAATGGCTTCCTGCGATGCTTCCGCTTCTTTTACCAAACGCTGATACGCATCTTTGAACAGCATATCCAGCGCGGCGCGGTCTTTAATTGTTTCTTCCGGCTCTCCGCGCGAAGACTTTAACAACTCTTTTAACATTGCCAGTTCATCTTTTTTTAAACTGTAATTGCGGACAAATTGCTTATAGAGCTTGTCTATAGGTGTTTTTTCTTTTAATGTTCCTAACGTTCCTTTGGTAAAAGCTTTGCTGTTGCGCACCCGCTTTGAAACATTTAAAAAGATAAAAATTCCAACAAGTATGATAACGCCTGTTGCAAACGCTATTTTGTGCGGTAAAGTATCATTTGAGGAAATATTAAATTCACTTAGGCTTTGCAGTGGTAGCATCATAGTTGAAAATTGAGCAAAATTCATTAAACCTCCACAAGTAAACTTACCTGTTTTTTTAGCGCGTTATAAAAATCTTTAAGCCGTGGCGAAACTTCGTATTCCGCAAGGTCGCCGGCAAGCACCGTATCGGCATCTTCGTAAGCCGAAAAAAATTCATTTAACGCCGAATTAAATTCTATAAAAAAGTTTTCGTCTAATTCCAGTTTTTCCATATTAAGGCCGGCACAGCGCAAAAGCGGCAGCAGCCTGAAAATTTTTGACGCAAGAAACGCAAAGTTTTTTACGGTTTCGTTTGCCTGTTTATCTTTTCCCATCTGTAAATCAAGCGCAAAATTTTCCAGCGCCAGAACCGTTGTTTGTATGTTGTCTTTAAGCGAAAGAAACTCAGCGGCGCTGTTTCGCAGTTCACGCTCTCTTTCCTCTATTACAGATGTAAAGTCAAACGCTTTATTTTCTGCTATTGCTTCCTCAATTTTGGAAAAAAGAGCGGCGTCTTTTTCGCGTAAAAAACTTGCCGCAGCGCTTGACTCCCAGTCTGCGCTTTTTTGTTCCAGCATTATTTTTGTTTCGATAATCGCTTCCAGCGCAAGCATAGCGACAGGCGAAGTAATAACTTCGAGTTCTTCAATTTTTGAAGTTTCAATGTTAAACAGACGTTCTACGGCCTCTGAACCGTTCGCTTTTTCTCCATTTACGCTTATTCCGCTTAAAGCGAGCCCGCTGCCAAATAGCCATTTTTCAAGCGCGGCTATAACTTCCCCGGCGGTTTTTTCTGTTTCAAGCGTTATGTCGGCGGGAGTTCCGTCTATCAAAATATTCATTGTTATATAGCTTCGGCATTTAAACAAAAATGTTAAACTAAGTCTAGACCCTTTGCAGGCCTGCCTGAATAAGGATTGAACAAACTATTTATTTGTGCTATGTTAATCCCATGAGCGAATTGAAGTTTGCTTTTAAAGTCAAGCAAAAAGTTGTTTACCCAAGCCAGGGAATTGGCGTTATTAAACAAATCGAAGAAAAAGAATTTAAGGGCGAAAAGATTCCCTATTACGTTATTTTTATTGAAGATACCGATATGATGGTCATGGTTCCTGTATTAAAAGCCGAGGAACTGGGTATAAGGGCCATTGTTCAGCCGGAAGACGCCAAGCGCGCGCTGGAATTTATATGCGAAGATTTTGAGCCAAATCCGTCGGACTGGAAGCTCCGCTACCAAATGAATTTAGATTTGCTAAAAAAGGGAACCGTTATGGATATAGCGGCCATTGTCCGTTCGTTATACCATCGCAGCAAAGTAAAAGAACTTCCCATAATGGAGCGGAAACTATACGACCAGGCGCAGAAATTGCTGCAGGATGAGATTGCCACCGCTTTAAAAAAACCAAAAACAGAGGTAGAAAAAATTATTTTTGACCGCCTTGAAAACCGCGGTTTATGACGGCCGCAGCGGTTATCGTTGCGGCGGGCGCGTCTTCGCGCATGGGCGGCGGTATAAAAAAAGAATACCGCAGGCTTCCGGGCGCTTTTGACAGCGAAGGCGCTCCTGTTACAGTTCTTGGCGCTATTGTAGAAACATTCCTTGCTTTTCAACCGGAAATTGCTCCAATAATTGTAGCGCACCCGCTTAACGCCCATAATGGCGAAACCGGCGCGCGGGCAGCGATTGGTTCGCGTTTGGCCTGCGCGGGGCAGGGCAGGCTTTTTTTTGTGCCTGGCGGAGCTACCCGCCAAAAATCAGTGTGGCGCGCGCTGCGTTTGCTAAGTTCCTGGCAGCCCGATATTGTGCTTGTTCACGACGGGGCGCGTCCGTGGCTTAACGCGGCGCTTATAGAAAAAGTGCTTAACGCGGTAAAACTGCATGGCGCGGCGCTGCCTGTGCTGCCGCTTACAGAAACGCCTAAAACAATTTCCGGCAGCTTTGTAAGCGAGCATTTAAAGCGGGAATCGGTTGTTTTGGCTCAAACGCCGCAGGGCTTTTTTTTTAACGCGCTGCTTTCCGCACACGAAAAAGCCGCCATACAAAACGAAGCGGAAACCGGCCGCTGCCGTGAATGGACAGACGATGCCGAAATATACGGCGCTTTTTCAGGCCAGGTTGCCTGTGTAGAAGGCGATTTTATGAACCGTAAAATAACTTTTGCAAACGATTTGCCCTCTGCGCCGTAAAACATTTTTGCTTTAGGTATAAGGGCTTTTAATAACCAATTCTAAGCGCTATGCGCGCCCCGCTTCCACTTCCGTTCCAGCTTGAAATAAATTCCTGTCCCTGCAAAAAAAAAGCGCCCGAAAGTTCAAATACTTTAAAATTAAATACCGCCGAAAAATAATGCCTGAATACAGATTCAAAAAGTTCTGTGCCTGTTTCCAGCGAAACTACAACCGGCAAATTTAACTGAACAGAAAATGAATAATCAGGCAGCCACATTCCAACAACCGTGTTTACGGAAAATCCCAGGCCGGGACGGATTATTAAAAGATTTTCTCTTAGCGGCTTGTACAGCGCAAAAAAATCAAAGCGCAAAGGGCGCATACAATAATAGTTTACAGGTTCAGCAATACTAAAGTTGAGGTTATATTTTGTTGAAATTTTATTCATATCCATATCCGCAAGCTGCTGCTGCGTCCATTGATATGCCGGGTCCGGTACGCAAATATCAATATCAAGAGCGGCGGAATAGCGCCGCAATAAATTTGCCGGAACAAAAGGTATGTGCAGAATGTCTGCGCCCGCGTCAAGCCATGGTAAAAGATTCCAAAGCATATTTAAAGTTATGTCGATTCCGGCTGTCCGCGTCAGAGCGCTGTAATCCGGCGCTTGTAAATCCAATGGTGAATAAAGGGCAATTTCGCCGGAACCCTTAATTCCCATAAATCCATTTCCGGCTCCGCTTGTGTAACCGGACAAATTTATTTCATGCTGTTTTATATAAAACAGGGGAATAAAAACCTGCGGCGCTACCCTTGCCCAAAATTTTTTATCTACAAGAGTTTTTGATACGGCAAATCCAGCTTCCACAAAAAAGTATCCCGCAAGTCCCACGCTGCCATTCATCGCGTTAATATCTATGTTTGACGGGTCATCTTTGTTTTTTAAAATTTCCTGCGCAGCGTTAATCGCGCCTTCCGAAATTTTAACGTATACTTTTGAATCTATATTTGTCCAGAATTCATATTTGGTTTTTGTTTTGCTTCGCACCGTTATCTTTACAGGCTGTAAAAACAATTGTGTATTTGCCGAAAACATTTCATCAAGTCCAAAATTATTAAATGTAAAAAGCGAACCGTCTGTAATAAAATCATAAGTTTGTTTTATCAGATCGCTTGTACTTATGAACGGGCTTTCCATTCCAATACTAAAATTAAGCAGCTCTACTTCAAAATTACGCTCTGAGCCGCTCTGTGCCGGCGCAAAAAAGGGCGCACAAAAAATTATGATAAAGGCAAAAACAGTTTTAAAAAAACTTTTAGCCATTTACGGCCTGTTTTTCTGAAAGAAACGCAAAAATACATTCGCGCCAGTCTTTTGCGCCCTGTGATTCATTTTTTAATTTATTATAAAAAGTTACTATATGAGATTGAACATCCGGCCGTTCCAAAAACAATTTGTTATAAAAACGCGCTATTTCTTCATCGTTATACAGCAAATTATCCAGACTGTGCATTGTCCATAACGCAATCGGAATGCAATTAACACTGTGCTGTTTTACATATAAAATAGATTCAGTAATACCAAGCGCGTGTTTATAAACAAAACTACGCTCATCAGTAAATTCAGTTCCGCAGCCAAGAGCGGAGAGCTGTTTTTCAAAACGCAATGCCGTAAAAAGCACAACCATAACATGCAGCGAAGGAACGCACATAAGATGCGGGTCAAAAATATGTATAAGCGCAAATTTTAATTTTTTATAATAACGCGGACGTTTTGTTGTAGAAAAACTGACTTTTGCTATACCGGCGGCAACCGTATATAATCCGGCAAGCGCTTCTATAAAATCGATAACAAGCGGAATTGCTTTTTTTTTAAACCTCTGCAACAAAGCGGCCTGTGAACGTATCCAGAACGGGGAAAAATCCATGTAGATATCCACCCATGATACATCAAATGGAATTGTATCGTCCAATGGATGGTCAACCTGCGCAAGCATTTTGTTTTTTTTAAAGCGCGCCCTAAACTGCGGTAAAAAAAAACAACGGGTAATTATAACAATACAGTACGTTATATGCCGCCATAAAGCCGGATACGAACATAGTTTAAAAACAGAAAAAATTGTAGCGCGAAACAGCAAACTTTTTTTTATCATACTATTCCTTAATGTCTGCGGTTATGCTGTTTTTAAAATATGCTTTTACGCATAATATTTCCTGAATAAATCGAGCACCGCTTTTTCACATTCAGATTCAAACTGCAGATGTTTTTTTAAAAATTCGGCACCCTCTTCGGTAAGCCGTGTATCACCTCCGCCTGCGCCGCCCTGCCGGCGCGATACCACCTGAAAATCGATGCAGTTTTCCAGTCTGGCAAGCAGCTTCCAGCCTTTGCTGTAAGAAAGCCCCATGTTTTCGCAGGCTTTTCTTACATTGTTTGTTTCGTTTATTTGCACAAGCAATTTAATCATGCCGGGCCCCAAAAAAGGCTCGCCATGCCCGCCGGGGGATGCCAAAAAAACTTTTGTTACCGGTTTAATATTCTCTGTCATTTCAACCTCTGTTTTTAAGATATTGCATTTTTTATTTTGCCGGCAAAAACATCCAGCTTGTCTTTAAACGCTTCCGTTTTTTTTGCGTCCGGATTTATAAAATCGGCTTCCGCTATTAATTTTGTGCCTTCGCCAATCAGCGATTTTAACGTTTGCATGGCCTGACCAGGCTTGCTTAAATGGCATAAAAACAGGCCGGTTTTTTTTGCGGCAAGCGGCGTTTGTTTTAAAAACGCGCATAAAGCAGGCGCCGGAGCGCCTCCCCATACAGGGCCGCCTATAATTACAGTTTCGCGTTCTTCTATTTTTTCGTTATTCGTTTTTAATAAAATATTTTTTTTGAAGAGCGCCCCCATACCGCAAAAAAAATATTTGGCAAAGCCTGAATATTTTTTTTCATTTTCCGGTTCTATGCGCAGAATGTCGGCATCCAAAAGCCGCGAAAGTTCTTTTGCGATAAAATCACTGTGTCCATCATAGGAATAATAAATAATTAGTGGCTTCATAAATCCTCCTGATTTAAGGAACGGCGGTAAAAACAAGCGTTGTGTTTGCTTCGCCTTCTGTTGAATATATATGTAAAATAGAATTAATTTCGCTCCAGCGCTTCATATTTTGAAGCAAAGAAAAAAATTTTTGTTCATCAAGAACGCCTATTGCCAGCGAAGATGCCATTAAAGTACTTGCTACAGGGTGTATCATTACATTGTTTGATTCCACCAGCGCATAAGGCGCGTAATAACGGTTTGGCGCGGCTACGCCGTTAACCCCTTCGTTTATAAATTGAAGTGAATAATAATCGGACATTTGATTTCCGGCCATAAGTTCCCTGTCCAGCACGACATAACCATAGCCAATCCGTACTTCGCTCAAAATCCATTTTTTGTTTTTTATTAATTCAAAGTTGCTGGTTCCGGCTGCCGCGCTGTTATTCGCGGATGAGTTTGTTGAATTGGGCGCTGCGGAATCTTTGGCGGTGGTTTCCAGGGGTATTGCGCCGAATTGTTCGGGCGGCGTTTCTTTTTCCGTAGGCGTTTTGTTTTTGTTAAAAAGCGCGCAGCCCGCCGCAAGAGTAACTATGGCAAAAATAACATATTCATATATTTTGAAACGCCGGAAAAGACTCATTCTAAACTCCACAGTTTTATTTTAACCGGCTTTAAAAAAAAATACAATGCGCCTGCTCTGCGGCAAGACCGCCAGACGCCGCGGCAGGCCGCCGGCCTTTGTTAAGCGCCAGACGCCGCGGACGCGAACGGCCGCGCCGGAAAAGCGCGAAACGCTTTTCCGGCTGCCATCGTTTGCCAGCGCCGCAAACCAAGCCGCGCCGAAACCCAAGCCGCGTTAGCGGGCGCGGCCTGTGCATGGTGTTTGGCTGGTTTTTGGGCCGGGTGATTTTCAGGGTGGCGCTGTTGTATAATAGGTTATGGCTATAGAGGAAATAATAAAGGACTCCGGTTACAAACTTTCGCAGTTTTCGCCGGAAAAAATAGCGGCGCTTGAAAAGCGCATTATAACACACGGGGGGGGGGGATATGATATTACCTGCCTTATCCGCAAAAAAGAAATAAAATTAAAGCCGGAAGAAGTTGTCCGGCAGTTATACCTTGACAAACTCATCACCGAGTACGGATACGAACCCGAACTGTTTGATGTGCAGAGCGAGGTTACGATGGGGTCAAGCGGCAAACGCGCCGATATTGTCGTGTACGAAAAAGAGCGGCCTACTCAAGCCTACATTATTGTTGAATTAAAGAGTCCTACAAATCCCACAGCAAAAGAAGGGCGGAAACAACTCGAATCGTACTGCAAATTTTCAGGCGCGGCAATCGGCGTGTGGACGGACGGAAATCAAATTGAATATTACTATAAAGAAACAGACAAAGATTCAAAAACAACCTACCTAAACAAACTTTCGTATTTGCCGAAAGCGCATCAGACTCTTTCTGAGGTGCTTAATGTTCATTACACAATAAAACAACTCTATCAAAATGACCAGCTTGAAAAGAAAACGCTGTCTTTTGTTATTACCGAATTTGAAGACCGCGTTATGGCAAACTCCGGTGAAGACAGTTTTGATGAAATATTCAAAGTGCTTTTTACAAAACTTTATGACGAATACATGAGCGTAGACGATGCGGATGAAATAGCGGTATTGGCAAGAAATAATGTTGAATTGAAAAATATTGATGATTCAAAATTCCGTCCGCTTTCTTTCCGCGATACCGGTAGCGACATTGAGGTTCAAAAACGCATTACCAATCTTTTTGACGAAGCCTGCAGCCAATGGAAAGGAATTTTTGATGACAATGCAAAAATAAAACTTAAACCTTCGCACCTGCGTTCATGCGTATCGTATTTGCAGGATATAAAACTGTTTAATTCCAATCTTGAAGTTGTTGATGACGCTTTTGAATATCTGTCCATAAAGGCGGCAAAATCTGAGAAAGGGCAGTATTTTACGCCCCGGTATGTGATTGATATGTGCGTAAGAATGTTAAACCCAAAAGAGAGCGAAACGATGATAGACACGGCGGCGGGTTCCTGCGGCTTTCCCATGCATACAGTTTTGTATGTATGGGGGAAAATAAATCCAGAAAAACCAAATCTTTTTACCAATTCCAGCCGTTCAAAGCGCGAAATACATTATGTGCGCGACCATATTTTTGCGCTGGAATTTGATCCGCGCTCGGTGCGCGTTGCGCGAATGTTAAATATTATTGCCGGAGACGGACATAGTAATGTGCTGAAATTAAATACCCTTGATTATACCCGCTGGGAAGAAGATTTTAAAAATCCCGCATGGCAAAGCGAATACAGCGATGGTTTACAGCGTTTTATTAAAAACCGGAAAAACCATGACAGCAACAAGTATTTTAATTTTGATATTCTTATGGCGAATCCTCCTTTTGCGGGGGACATAACCGATGATGTGATAATTGCTACGCATGATATTGCAAAACGGGCGGATGGAAAAAAGAAAGTGGGCAAGATAGGCAGGGATATTTTGTTTATTGAGCGCAATCTTGATTTTCTGAAACCCGGCGGGCGCATGGCGATAGTGCTTCCCCAGGGGCGGTTTAATAATTCCAGCGATAAATATATCCGGGAATTTATCGCAGAACGGTGCCGGATTCTGGCGGTTGTGGGCTTGCACGGCAATGTGTTTAAGCCCCACACCGGCACAAAAACTTCCGTGCTATTTCTGCAAAAATGGGACGAAAAACTTTGTCCGAAAAAGGAGGACTACCCTATATTTTTTGCAACGATGCAAAGCCCAAGCAAAGATAATTCAGGCGATAAAATCTACGAGGATTTTTATGACGCTCACGGGCATTATATCGTCAAGCACGATTTATTTAACACCGAAGGCTTAACGCGGGACGGCGTCGCGGAAGCGTTTATCGAGTTTGCCCAAAAAGAGAAATTAAGTTTTTTTTGAACAGCCCTTTCGATAAAGCCAAATACGAAGCTTTGTTGAAAGGGCTGGAGGCGAGCGAAGTGCGGTTAAGTGAATTAGATAGAAAGTACATAAGGATTGATAGCGAATATTATAGCAAACAAAATTTATCTAATAATTATTTTTTTAGCAGAATGATTTGCAAAAATATTGCTGAAGTTGCATCTGTTGCCGATGGTGACCATTCAAAATTTCCTGATAATCAACTGCAAGAAATTAGATATTTACAAGCTAAAGATATAAGAAATCATTTTATTGAAAATGATAATCCTGTATTTGTGGGTAAAGAATATTTTGAAACCCAAAAGCGTTCTCATATCCACGAAGAATATATTGTTTTGTCAATAATGGGAAGCGTTGGCGATATTGCAATTATTCCAAAAGGCTTTCAACCTTGTATTGCAAATAGAGCTGTTGCTATTATTAAAAACATTGATGGTATTAATCCCTATTATTTATTTGCCTTTTTGTCTTCTAAAAAAGGGTTGCAACAAATTGATAAACAAAAAAATGGTGGCGTTCAACAAAGAATAAATCTTGATTTATTGGCAAATATTAAAATTCCTATTTTGCCTATTCCTTTTCAGCGTGAAATAGAAAAAACCGTAAAACAAGCGCACGCAAAGCGCGAACAATCCCAAGCCCTCTACCGCGAGGCGGAAGCGCTGCTGTTGGAAAGTATCGGTTTTAGTCCACAGATTACACGGATTAACACAGATACACAATCAGTGGAAATCTGTGGAAATCTGTGGACAAATATTAATATCAAAACCTTCAGTCAATCTTTCGGCGCGACCGGACGCCTCGACGCTGAGTATTATCAAAAAAAATATGAAGCAATAATTGCTTTGGTAAAAAATTATGAAAATGGTTTTTGCAAATTAAAAGATATGGGAAATTTCAAAAATGGAAGTCTAATATCTGATAAATTATATGTAGAATGTGGAAAAAGAGCATATATCAGAATAAAAGAATTGTCTTTTAACGCTCCTATTTCTGATAATGATGTTATTTTTATTGATGATACATTTATTTCAACAAATGAAACAACCGTAAACACAAATGATTTTGTTTTTGCGACAATCGGTGCTACTATTGGAAAAGTTAATATTATTACAGAAAAATACAATAATAGTTTTATTTCAAATAATACTTCTCGTTTTCGCTTAAAAAACAAAACACATAACTATTTTTTTTATGAATTATTATTAAGAAGTTTTGTGGTACAAGAACAAATTCAAAGAGAGTTTACACAAACTGCACAACCAAAAATTAGCAATGAGTCATTGGAAAACATTATTATCCCGCTCGTTGACACCGCAGCTCAAGAGCGCATCGCAGGTCTTATCCAAAAAAGTTTCGCCCTGCGGCAGGCAAGCGAAAGCCTTTTGAAAGAAGCGAAAGCTATGGTAGAGCGGGAAATAGAAAAGATTTGAAAATATCAGAGAATACGGTATAATTTATATTAAGAGGCATACAATGGTTTTATCATATACCTATTGGGAAGCGCCGGAAGGCGGATATATCGGATTTATCAACCAGTTTCCTGATTATTGGACTCAGGGAGAAACTCCTGAAGAGCTTGAAAATATGCTGAAATCCATTTATCAGGATATACAAACTTTTGACAATATTCAGAACGCCGTACCAGAAAAAACCGGAACATTAGTAACAACGGTATGAAGCGCGTTGATCTGCTCAGAATCATTACCCAAAACGGGGCGGTATTTATCCGTCACGGAAGCGAACATGACTGGTACCGGAATCAACAAACAGGAATTTCCGAAGCCGTCCCCAGGCATCGGGAAATTAAAGAACAATTGGCAAGAAAAATTATCAAACGTTTGTCTTAAACGAAGAATCAAATCCGCACGCCCTGCGGCAATCGAGCGAAAGCCTTTTGAAAGAAGCGAAATTGCAAGTAGAACGGGAAATAGAAAATATTTGAAAATATCAGAAAATAACGGCGCGGACGAGAAAATTTATTGCATAAAAATTATAATGCGTTCGTATTGACGATATATCTATCAATGTATTTCACGCAATGAAATGCCGTAAAGCGTTTCGGGAAAAATTCGACCTTTAGGAGGATAATATGGCAAAAATGACAGAAGAAGAAGCAGATGCGCTTGACGAACTTTTGACCCGGACTACGCCGGAACTTACCGATATTCCCGGTATGTTTGAGCGCAATGATAATTTGTTAAACGCTTTGGATAAAGTGAGCGCGAATTATATTTT
>JAIRPU010000124.1 GCA_031256815.1 Spirochaetaceae bacterium | reverse complement strand
ATGCACGCCGGATTTGAAGAACGTGTGCAGCGCGGTCATAATTTTTGTGTTGTAGACGAAATCGATTCAATATTGATTGACGAAGCGCGCACCCCGCTTATTATTTCCGGCGCGGCAGAAGACGACACCTTTAAGTTTGCCGAAGCCGATAAACTTGTAGATTCTCTGGTAGAAGTTAAAAAAAAAGAAGATGGCGATTATCCGGACGAAACTCAGGGAGAAGAAGTTACAGGCGATTATAAATTAAACGAAAAAAATAAATCAATTTCGTTTACAAACGCCGGACTTGCAAAAATCGAGCAGATTTTGCAGAAGCGCAATTTAATTAAAGGTCAAATTGTAGATGAAGAAAATTTTGAATATCTGCATTATTTTACCCAGGCGCTTCGCGCTCATTTACTTTTTCATATCGACGTTGATTATGTGGTAAAAGACGGCGAAGTTCAAATTGTAGATGAATTTACAGGCCGTATTTTATACGGAAGGCGCTATTCAGACGGGCTGCACCAGGCAATAGAAGCAAAAGAACATATACGGATTAAGCAGCGAAACCGTACCATGGCAACAATCACATTTCAAAATTACTTTCGTTTGTATAAAAAAATTTCAGGAATGACGGGTACCGCCGATACAGAAGCGGTAGAATTTAACAAGATATATAATCTTGACGTAGTTGTTATTCCTACCAATGTTCCTGTCGCCAGAATTGACGAACACGATGTTGTTTATTTAGACGAAGACGATAAATTTGAAGCGCTGTGTACAGAAATTGAACAGGCAAACAGGAAAGGTCAGCCGCTTTTGGTGGGTACAGTTTCTATAGAAAAATCTGAAAAACTTTCCGCCCTGCTTACCAAACACCGTGTGCGTCATGAAGTCTTAAACGCAAAAAACCACGCGCGCGAGGCCTTAATTATTGCCGAAGCCGGCGCAAAAGGCGCTGTAACAATAGCCACAAACATGGCGGGACGCGGAACAGATATTAAGCTTGGCGGCAATCCTGAACACCGCGCGCGAAAACGCGCCGGCACTGACGTAAGCCCCGAAAAATTTGCGGAAATTTTAAAAGACGAAACTGTAAAATGGCGGCAGGATTACGAAGAGGTAAAATCTCTTGGCGGACTTTATGTAATTGGCACAGAACGCCATGAAAGCCGGCGAATTGACAACCAGCTGCGCGGCAGGTCGGGCAGGCAGGGAGACCCTGGGCGTTCAAAATTCTTTTTATCCATGGATGATGAACTTATGCGTTTGTTCGGCGGCGCAAAAATGAAAAACCTTATGGCGCGTATTGGAATGGAAAAGGGTGAACCTCTGTATCACCCTATGCTTAATAAGAGTATTGAAAGGGCGCAAAAAAAAGTTGAAGAACGCAATTTTGAAATACGAAAGCATCTGCTTGAATATGATGACGTTCTTAACCAGCAGCGAAAATTCATTTACGAACAGCGGGACGCAATCCTTACCGATGCAAATTTAAAAGAACGTGTACGAAACTCAACCGAAGAAATGGTAAGCAGCGCTATAGAAAAATATGAACACAGGCTGCGCCGCGATGCCGATGCCGCGTTTGCCGGTCTTGCTGAATATTTAAAAACAAATTTTGGTTATGTAATAACCGGTATTGAAAATAAAACGGCGGCGGACATTGAAAAACAAATTATTGACGCCCTTGACCGGGATGTTACCGAAAAAGAAGAGTTAATAGGCGCTGAAAATCTTAATTCATTTATACGAATGCAGTATTTGCAGTTTATAGACAGGCTTTGGCTGGATCATCTTGAAAACATGGAGGGGCTGCGCGAAGCGGTTTATCTGCGCCACTATGCCCAGAAAAATCCTCTTACAGAATATAAGCTTGAAGGGTTCCAAATTTTCGATACTATGGTAGATACAATCCGCGAACAAATCGCTTCGCGTGTGCATCTTGTACGTATTCAAATGGGTGAACCACGGCGTCAGGCGGCAGGCAGCCGCACAACAACCGCCACGCATGGCAGTATGGAAGCGTTTGACGGAGCAAGGCAAAATGCCGCCCCTGTTGAAAAACGCCGGCAGGGGGGCGGCGCCGTAACGGTTGTACGTTCGCAGCCAAAAGTTGGCCGTAACGACCCATGCCCATGCGGTTCAGGGAAAAAATACAAACACTGCCACGGAAGGCAATGACTCAAAATCTGAATAAACAAACAAGCGGATTTAATAAAAACTCTTACAGGCAGTGTTGAATTTTATATTTTTTTATGTTAAAAATTCAGCGTTATGAATTTTAAGAAACACGTTATTACACTTTCGGCTGTAGCCGGCGCTTTGTTGCTTATTTATATTCTTAGTTTTGTATTTTCAGGCGAAAGCCGCGCAAAACGCGGTTCAATTTCCGCCCTGGCCGATGCAAGGGCGCTTTCCAACGCGCGTTATATAGAAATTCGCGGCGGAGATGGCAGCGAATTCACAATAGAAAATCAGAATGATTCATGGGTTGTAAAACAAAACGGCAAAAGTTATCCCGCCAAAAACGGACGTGTGGAAGATTTAATTTCGGCGCTTGGCAAAAAAGCTGAGTATCCGGTGCGTTCAAGTTCGGCTTCAAATTTGGAAGCTTTTGGATTAGGTGATGGCAGGCGCGAAGTTATCATAAAAGACGAAACCCGTACGATTGCGGAACTCTTTTTTGGCGCGGCGGACGCAACCGGTAAAGAAATATACATTCGTTCAGGGCAAAGCGGCGCGATTCGTTCCGGCGATGATGTGTTTTCTGTATATATTAACGGAACGGCAAAAGACTGGTATAACCTTGCACTGTTTCCTGATGAAAAAACCAAACCCGCAATCTTCGCTGTTCAGCGTCTAACCGTTGTTCCGCCTGCACCGGAAACAGGCGCAAGGGAAGCGCCTTATACTATTATACGGGACGGCGATGGCTGGAAATTTGAAGGCGGCGGCGCTGTAAAAAAAACTGAAGCGGATAGTACACTGCGCTATATATTTGACGCCCAGGCGGAAGATTTTTTATCAGAACCGGGAACAGATGCCTTTTCTGAAGGCGGAATTACCATTGAACTTGGCAATGGTATGCGTATCATATTCTCTTTGGGGCAAAAAGTTGACGGGCGCAGAGGATTAAAAATTTCCAATCAGGAGTATATTTACCTTATTTCTGATTGGGCGGTTGGACGTATTTGGCGTACCAAAAAAGAGCTTAGCGAATAATGGCAGTAACGCCGCTTGACCTTCAAATGCTTTTCTCGCAGCTGGATAAGTTTGCAAAAGAAGTTCATGCGCAAAAAGAAGGTGTTCAGCTCCATAAAACCATGGAGGCAGCAGTTCAACAAAAGCTGGAAAACGAAAAATCCAAAACCGTACACGAAGCCAGTAACAACGAAAACAGCCTTACCCGTCTTAATGAAGATGGGCGCGAAGAGAGGAACCCTCATGAAGAACGGCAAAAAAATGAAACTGCCGAAGAACAACAGGAACACGCCGTGCGCGACCCTAATCTTGGCCGTTATATAGATTTAAGCGGTTAAATATTCATATTCAAAAAACACTATTGCTCTTTTTATGGCGATAATGCTATGCCGCTATTGAAAATCGCTTGTTTGTACGGTTTTGTTAAACAAACTGTATTCGCCTGGACTTATTATTATATTTTCTTCAAGCATAAATTCCTCCGTAGGATTCCTCAGACAAAGCAAAAGCTTATAGTTTCCGGGTTTAAATCTAAAAACTTTATCTTTTGAGGCAACGGTATCAGAGCCTGGACCGGTTGACGAAAAAGTTGTTTTTGAGGTATTGCCTGAGAGCCAGCCGTTGCCAAGATTTAATAAATCGGTGTTATTGCTATACTCTGTAAAAATAAGATAAGAATTACCTGGAATAACAGACGAAGATGGAAATGTAATTGTAAAATTAAAATATCCTTTTGTTTTATCTTCGTTGCCAAGCTCCTCTATTAATCCTTCAAAAGAAGGATTATACGAATCGCAAGAGATATATAACACCGCTATAAATAATAAAAAAAATTTTTTCATATAATTATATATTAAGGAAAAGCAAGAACAGTTTCAACAAAACTGCCGTTATTTATTTCACATACCCTATTTTTCCATGGATTAGTAGGAGGGCCGTACATTTGATAATATACCGTATAAATTCCGTCATAAGGCACCTCGATTTTTACCCTGCCTGAGCCGCCCGGCATTTCAAGTTCTTCAATTGTCTTTTCGGTTTGGTCAAACTTAATTTTTACATGATACCCCATCGCCGGTACCTGGGCGCGAATAATTAACTCTCCGCCTTTCTGTACAACAGGATATAATTCACAGTTGCTAAAAAGCAGCCCTGTTACGCACATCGTAAAAAAAATAAAGACTTTTTTCATTTAGGTGATTTGTTGCTAAAAACACCGGCAAATGGATTGTACATTGTGCCGTCGTCGTTAGACAGGCTGGGTGCGGATTTTTTTACAACAACAACACGGCGCATAACAGCCGGCTTTTCGCCGCTTTTATTTGCGCCCGATTTAATGCCAACAGCCGTTTTTTCGGGCTGCCGGCGCGCGCCGGATTTTCGCGTAAGGCTTACACGCCTGCGGTCATGTTCAAGCAGTGCTATTTTGAACTCCAGCACATCCCCAACTTTTACAAGTTCCATTGGGTTTTTTACATAGCTGTCGCTCATTTCTGAAACATGAATAAGCGCTATTTCTTTTATTCCAATGTCAACAAAAGCGCCAAAATCAACCACATTTTTTATTTTTCCGGTTACACTCATGCCTTCTCTAAGGTCGTCAAAAGAAAGCACCCCTTTTTGCATTACAGGTTTTGGATAGCCGTCTCTGGGGTCGCGCCCTGGTTTAAGAAGCTCCTCTAAAATATCGTTTATTGTTGTTTCGCCAACCGAATATTTTGATTTAAGCTCATTGCGCACAGATTGCGAAAGATTGCCTGTCTCTGTTATATTACCGGCAATTACACGCGCTATTTCATAATTTTCCGGATGTACCCAGCTGTTATCAAGTTTTTCTTCACTTTCCGGAATTTTTAAAAATCCGGCGCATTGTTCAAATGTTTTTGGTCCCATACCTGGAACCTCGTTCAATTCTATGCGCGAAACAATTTTGCCTTTTTCGTCTCTGTATTTAACTATTTTTTTTGCAAGCGAACTGTTTATGCCGGATACATATCCAAGAAGAGACGCGCTTGCCGTATTAATATTTACTCCAACGTTGTTTACAACAGAAGAAACCACTTCGTCAAGCGTTTCTGTAAGCCGTTTTTGGTTTACATCATGCTGATAAAGCCCTACACCGATTGATTGAGGCGGCACTTTTACAAGTTCTGCAAGCGGGTCCTGCAGCCGCCTGCCTATAGAAATAGCGCCGCGTATTGTAAGGTCAAGCGCGGGAAACTCGTCCCGCGCTACATCGGACGCTGAATAAACAGAAGCGCCGTCTTCGTCTACTATTGTCCACATCATATCTAAATTATTATCGGCAATAACAGAAGCTAAGATTTCCTGCGTCTCTTTGCTTCCTGTTCCATTGCCTATTGCGGCAAGAGTTAAATTGTAGCTTTTTATCGCGTCCAGCAGAGAATGTTTAGCTTCTTCCAGCCTGTGATGATAAATAACAAAGTTATGAAGATATTTGCCTGTTTCGTCAAGACAAACACATTTTGTTCCGGTTCTAAGCCCCGGGTCAACGCCAAGCACCCGCGTTCCCTTTATGGGCTGCTGCATTAAAAGGTTGCGTAGATTCTGACTAAATACGTCTATACCGTGAGTATCTGCATAACAAGCCTTGTCCGCCCGAATTTCGCGCATTACAGCCGGCGATAAAAGCCTTGTAAGCCCATCGCTAATTGCTTCGCGGTGAAAGTCGTTATGTATACTGTAATTCTTCGTAAGTTTCAGGACGGCCGTCGTTTCGTCAACATCAATTCTTACCTCTAATTTGCCTTCGTGTTCGCCCCTGTTTATGGCCAAAATTCTGTGCGCCTTAATTTCGGAAAGTTTTTCGGTATAATCCCAATACATTTGATAAACAGATGTTTTTTTATCCGCTTCGCCTCCAAGCCCTTTAACTACGATTCTGCCGTCATTTTCGTAAAGCGACTTGATTTGCGAACGATTCCCCGTATCCTGAGCAACCCTTTCTGCAATTATATCCATAGCGCCCTGTAATGCGTCCTCTGTACTTGTAACTGAAAGTTCAGGGTTTTCTGTATTTTCATGTATAAAATCTGCCGCCTTTGCCCTAATCGCCGCTTCGTCAAGTTCGCACATTGCATCGGCAAGCGGTTCCAGACCTTTTTCCACGGCAACCATTCCCCTGGTTTTTTTCTTGCGCTTGTATGGAGTGTAAATGTCTTCAAGTTCGGCAAGGGTTAGCGCCTTAATAATATTTTCGTATAGCGGAACAGAAAGTTTCCCCTGTTCAAAAATTCCACGAATTATCTCAAGTCTTCGTTCTTCAAGATTATTATTGCTTGCCAACAGGTGTTCAATATCACGTACTTTAACTTCGTCCAGAGAACCTGTAGCTTCCTTGCGGTAACGCGCTATAAAAGGTACGGTGCTGCCTTCGCTTAAAAGTAAAACCACAGCCTTTACCTGCTCCTGTTTTATATCAAGCGTTTCGGCTATGCGTTTGGTTATGAGCAGTTCGTCAACTTTAAGACCGGTTATAAATTCTTCATTCAACTCCATCGCGCAAACCCTTTAATTGAAAATATACAATAAAAAATCATGTTTGTCCAGCGCGCGCATTGCCTTAAAAATAAGGACACTCAAAAAAATGTGCTTTCAAAAATACCGCGCCGCTTACACAGGCCGTTAAATTGTGATAGTATTTAGAAGGAGATTATATGGCAAAAAAAGTTGCGCTCGCGTATTCCGGCGGGCTTGATACTACAGTTATTATTCCATGGTTAAAAGAAACCGGCGGTTATGAAATTATCGCAGTTTGTGTTAATGTAGGGCAGGAAGCAGACTGGGATGCCATAAAAGAACGCGCTCTTGCAACCGGCGCGTCTGAATGTCATGTTGCCGATGTAACAGACGAATTTGTAAATAATTTTATTTTTCCAATGTTAAAAAGCGGCGCTGTATACGAAGATAAATACCTTTTGGGAACTGCTGCTGCGCGTCCTCTTATAGCAAAAACGCTGGTTGAATATGCGCGAATGCGCGGGGCGCAGGCGGTTTCGCACGGGGCAACCGGCAAGGGTAACGACCAAATCCGCTTTGAACTTGGAATTATGGCGCTTGCCCCTGAACTGGAAATTATAGCTCCATGGCGGACATGGAATATTAAAAGCCGCGAGGAAGAAATTGCCTACCTTGAAGCGCGTGGAATTCCGGTTCCAATGAAAAAAGACGATTCCTACAGCCGCGATGATAATATTTGGCATATATCGCACGAAGGGCTTGAACTGGAAGACCCAGGCACTGAACCGCATTACGAAACCATGCTGAAAATAACTGTGCCGCCGGAAAAAGCGCCCGATACCGCCTGTTATGTTGAAATTAAATTTGAAAATGGAATTCCTGTAGCGTTAAATGGAAAAACGATGAAAGGACTTGATATTATCCGCGAATTAAATAAAACCGGAGGAGCCTGTGGAATTGGAATTTGCGACCTTATAGAAAACCGTGTTGTAGGTATGAAGAGCCGTGGTGTTTACGAGACCCCTGGAGGCAGTATTCTTTACTATGCCCATGGCGAGTTAGAGCGGCTTACGCTGGACAGGCAAACTTATGAGTTTAAACAGCAGGTTGCTCAAAAACTTGCGGCGCTTATATATGGCGGTTTTTGGTGGTCGCCATTGCGCGAGGCGCTTTCCGCTTTTGTCGATTCAACTCAAAAGGCGGTTAATGGCGATGTTAAATTAAAACTCTACAAGGGGAATATATATTCCGCCGGTCTGGCATCGCCAAATTCATTGTATAACGCTAATATAGCCAGTTTTACAACGGGCGAATTTTATAATCATTCGGACGCTTCCGGCTTTATAAAGCTGTACGGGCTTTCTACGCTTGTACGCTCATTGAGCAATTCGCGTTAAATTCCGATAATATAACAAAATGAACAGCGATTTGGAATTCAGAACCAAGTTAATGGAGGCGCTTAAAACGCGGCGTTCGGCGCTTGAACGTTTTGAATTGCCAAAATTAAAAGAAGAATTCGGCATATTTAACACAGGGCTTGAATCGTTATGCATAATTCTTATAAAAAAAGGTTTAATTAGCGAAGACCCTTATAAGCAGGACGCAAAGACCTCTGGTCATCTGCAAATTCCGGATTCAACTAAAATTCCAGATTCCCTGCGGCGCGAACAGCTTGGCAAACGGCTTTCCGACCTTGGTAAAGAAATTGAATATCTTGTTAGCTGCTATCCGCTTAGTTTGGAAGGCTGCACACAGGAAGCGGTTAAACAGATGCTGGGTTTGGTAAAATATATCGACTGGATAAGGTTTTCGCAGGAAGCCGGCTCTGTTTCGATTGCGCTTGGCGAAATTTTAACTTCTCTAAGGCGTTCTTCTTTTGACCAGTTTTCTACGGCGTTGATAAATGAAGCGCTCGGCAAAATCGCAAAAGCGGCTCAGGCAATAATTCAAATTCTCGATTCTATAAGCGTCTTTAACCGTGAACAGTATAAATACGACCTGCGCATACACGGCATAGCAAATATGAGCGCGGCGCAGGCGCAGATACCTGTAATTAAAAAAAATTTTTTAGCTGTTTTTCCCGCTTCGCCATTTTATCAGCTGCTTGCGGAAGAAGTTCTTAAAGAAGATTTTTCTCCGCAGTCCGCAACATTGCGCGGAAATGTTTTAAAAAAGCTTAGCCTTATTTCTGAAAAAACAAAAAACACGGTAAAACCGGAGGATAAGCGCGCAATACTTATAGAAGGCTTAAACGCTATTGGAGTCTCCGGCGCGGCGCTTGGCGAAATTACCGCAAAACTTACAGAGAATCACGAATTATTGCAAAACAGGCGAAAAGGATTTTTGTTTAGAATAAAAAATTTTGTAACGCAGATTCGTACAAAAGAAGCGGCGCCTGTTTTTTACAATTTGGAATATGCCGACCCTTATAAGGGAGTTATAGTGCGCGAGCGAATAAATTATGTTCAGTTTTTGGATGAACTTGAAAAAAAAGTAAAAATATTTTCCGCGCTTGCTCCAAGGGGAACAGGGGAAAAAAAGTTTCCATCAATGGAAGAAGTGCAGCTTCATGAACTTTTAAAGCGAAACATAAAAGATGCTCAGTCTTTTTTCCGTACGCTTACAGGATTTGATGAATACTTCAAGCTTCATACTTATAATACAGACCGCGCAAAAGTTCGCGGAGTGCGGCCTGAGCTTGCCGCGCTAAAAATCGCGGCAAAGTCCGCCACGGAAAAGCTTTTTGATTATAATATCGCGGTAGAAGCAGGCTCTCAGTTAAAAAAAATGGGCATAAAAGCAAATGCCGTAGCATCGCCGTAATAACGCGCAGGAAGGTTCTAATGAAACGTTTAATTCTTTTAAGTCTTTGTTCTTTTTTATTTCTTTCGTGTGTAACGGAATTCTTTTTTCGTATTAAACCGGGTAAAAAAGAAAACGGGCAGGCTCCTGTAGAACGCTATGCCGAAGCCAGACCGAATATTGCGGACAGAAACAGCCTTACCGTCTCTTTTTATATGAACGAAATTGAACTTGACATACGTAAATCGTTTCTTGCTACAGAAGCGCAGGTTTTTACAGCGCTGTTTGAAGGGTTGTTTACGTATCATCCTTTAACGATGGAACCTATGCCCGCTGCGATAGAAAAATGGAAACTTTCAGACGATAAAAAAACATGGACTTTTACCCTAAAAGAAAACCTTCGTTACTGGAACGGAGACGCGCTTGGTTCGGAAGATTTTCGTGAAGCATGGCTTTCTGTTATTGACCCTTCCGGCGAAGCGCCGTATTCATCTCTTTTTGACATTATAGAAGGGGCGCGAGATTACCGTTTGGGGAAGACAACAGAGGTGTCCGGCGTTGGAATTGAAACTCCTGATAAGCGCACCCTCGTTGTACGCTTAACTTCGCCGGCAGCCTTTTTCCCTTCAATGTTATGCCATCATTCCTTTAGCCCAATACATCCTTCAATGCTTAAACGCGCAAAATGGAACAGCGCTCCCATAATTTCCAACGGCCCGTTTTACATTTTTGAACAGAGCGCTAACAAACTTGTGCTTGCCCGAAACGATCTTTATTGGGACGCGGAGAATGTAAAATTAAAACAGATTGTTATAAAATTTTCTGAAAACGGCGAGGCCGCCGCCGCGTTGTGGAACTCAGGCGAAGCGCGCTGGATTTCCGGCGAAGTTAATTTTGAAGTTATAAAAGACCGTTCCGGCATAGAAGTAAACCCTATTTTTGCTACGCATTACTATTATATACGTTCCGCGCATGAACCCTGGAGCAATCATAAGGTCAGGCGGGCATTGGCGCTGGCGCTCCCCTGGCAGGAGATTCGTTCCGGATACTATCTGCCTGCAAAAACATTGATATATCCAATTTCAGGCTATCCTGAAGTTTCCGGCATTTCTGCCGCCGATGTTAAAGAAGCGCGCCGGCTTTTAACCGAAGCCGGTTTTGAAGGCGGCGCCGGAATGCCAATGCTGGTTTTGCGAATAAGCCCTGGAAGGGAATCGGAACGAATAGGAAAACTTATGAGCAATGCATGGACAGATGCGCTTGGAATAAAAGTAAAAACAGAGGTTGTTCCATTTCCAAAATACTTTGATTCATTAAAACAGGATAATTACGACGTTGGTTTTTCAACATGGATTGGAGATTTTGCCGACCCATATACTTTTTTGCAAATGTGGCGGCGCGATTCCAATCTTAACGATGCGCGTTATAATGATAGTGACTACGAACAGCTGCTTGAACGTTCCATGTCGGAAGACGGCGAAGAACGTTTTAAAACTCTTTCAAAAGCGGAAAAGCTTTTACTTGAACGCGGAACAGTACTGCCAATATCTTACAGTTATGCGGTAAACATAATCGATATGGCTGAATTGGAAGGCTGGTTTAGAAATATTCTTGATATACATCCGTTTAAATATCTTTCATACAAAAATCCGGAACCATTGCCTGGTGTGGTGCTTTTACGCCCTTAAAGTGCGCAATAACCGCAATTTAGCAGGGGTTAAAGATTTTCTGCATTATCTGTGCCGCTTTTGGGGCTATCTTTTATGTTTGATGTATCGCCTGTGCCTGTGTTATTGTAGTAGCCGTAATTTTCTCTTAATTTTTTTAAATCAATCCGCCAGCCAATGTGGATGTAAACGCCCGAGTGTGTTAAATCCCACCGGCCGGAATCTTCGTATTTAACTTCTTTGGTAAAAATAGGATATTCGGCTTCCAGGGTGACTTCCTGGCTTGAAAATGCATTTACAAGCGTCAGCATCCCGAATTCCAGATACATTGTCTTTTTAAGATTAACTTGCAGCGCCAAAGCTGCATATATGCCTCCACCATAATAACTAAGTGTATCAGAGTCCCACCTGGCATCCATTATTGTAAAGTTTATGCCTAAGTCGGCATATAATTGCAGCCTCTCTGAAATTATTATTCTGTTTGACCAGCCCAGGTCAAAATTCATAATTGCTATAAAAAAATCTTCATCCGCTGATGAATATTTTTTAGACCGTTGATCTTTGCTCCCATCAGGCTTTGTTATTGATGCTTTTACATAGTTGTCATAATTGGTAATAAAAAGCACGCTGTCGCGAAAAACAAAACCATTGGAAATTTTGTTATTAACATCATTGAACAATCTTACCAAAAAGCTTAAACCGGGTGAAATATATGTATATGTACTATCTTGATTAATCAGATAATTTCCAACGCCTGCTATATTAAAGCCTAAGTCATTTTTAATCTCGAATAATCCCAATCCAAATTCAGGTCCGCCGGATATTTGCATCTCCTGAGCGCTTAAGCTGCCTGCCATCATCGCAATAAATAACAAAATTAAATTTTTTTTGAGCATAATCACTTCCTTGTCTTATTTATAACTGTATTTTATGGTTTGTCAAGTTGCAGGATTGATTGCATTTTCCGCCGGCGGCTTTCACGCGCTTTTGTATTTTTATAAAGCGCTTTCAAAATCGAATGTTTTTAACGCGAAACCGCGAGTTTTTGAAGGCCGGCGGTTTTTGAATAGTACCCTCCATTGGAAATAAGCAGGGAAGGGCTGCCGTATTCAATAAGCGCCCCGTCTTCCAGCACGGCAACATTGTCCGCCACGCGAAATGCCGATATACGGTGTGAAATAATAATAGTTGTTTTTCCGCGCCGCGCGGCTTCAAGTCTTGAAAGAATAGCTTTTTCGGTTTCAAGGTCGCAGGCAGAAAGCGAATCGTCCAGCACAAGAATCTCAGGCTCAACAAACAAGGCGCGCGCAATGGTAACGCGCTGCTTTTGGCCGCCGGAGAGGGTAAGCCCGCGCTCTCCTATTTGAGTTTGTAATTCGTCTTTAAATAAAGCCAAATCTTTTTCCAGTCCCGAAAGCGCTATTAACGATTTTAACCTGGCCTGATACTCAAAACTGTCTTCGTTATTTTCAACTCCGTTGTATTCATAACTTTGAGCTAAAGCGGATATGGTTTTTCCATAAGATATGTTATTTTTTATCGTGTCGGAGAACAAAAAACTATCCTGAGGCACCATGCCGAATTTTGAACGCAGCGCGGCTATCGCTTGTTCCTGCACATCAAACCCATCGACAAAAACAGTGCCTTCCGGCGCTTCAAGCAATCTTGGCAAAAGTTTTACAAGTGTTGATTTTCCGGCGCCGGTGCGGCCAAAAATACCAAGCCATTCTCCTTTATTGATTTTTAAGTTTATATTTTTGAGTGCCGTTGTTCCGTCTGGATACGAAAAGGTAAGATTTCTAAGTTCAATAACAGGAATGGAAGATGAACTCCCATTTGAATCATTTTCTGAAGTTTTAATAACGCTGTGTTTAACGCCCTCCGGTTCCCTTATAACAGGTTTTGTCCAGAGAATTTCGTTTATTCTTGCCATGGAAACAGCGCCTCTTTGAATCATATTAACTGTAAAACCTGCGCCAAACATAGGCCAAACAAGCATCTGTATATAAGCCACAAGCGAAACAAGGTCGCCTATGAGCATTGTTCCATGCGCTACGGCGCGCCCTCCTGTAAACAGTACAATAAGAGTAGTAATTCCAGCTAAAAACAAAATAAGCGGAAAAAAAAGCCCGTGTACACGTACAACACTCATGTTCGCGTTAACATAATTATTATTTGCGCCGTTAAATTTTGATATAAAATGCGCTTCGCGCACAAAAGATTTTATTACCCTTACCCCCGAAAGGCTCTCTTGTACAGATTCTGAAAGAACAGAATAGGCTTCCTGCGCCCCCTTAAAACGGCGTCCTACGGCGCGCCCAAAAAGTACAATCAACATGGTTATAAATGGCACAGGTATAACAGCAAGCGCCGCGATTTCCGGCGATTGCATAAAAATTACAATTAGTATGCCGGCCGCCATGACTGTGCCGTCTATTCCTGCTACAATTCCCCATCCTATGGCCATGCGCACTGCCGCTATGTCGTTGGTTGTTCTGGCAATAAGATCTCCCGTTTTGTTTTTTTGATAAAACCCTGAATCGAGCAGCAAAAGATGAGAAAAAAGCATTTCCCTAAGCTCCGCTTCGATTCGTCTTGACGCTCCATGTATAAAATAACGCCATAAAAAACGTCCAATGGAAATTACAGCCATTGTTCCAACCATGCCGGCGCATAAAACAAGTACATCGCGCCGGCTGAAATTTGAATATTGAATTATATTTATTATCCGCCGTGTCCATTGCGGTATAAAAACCTGCGCCGCATCTACAATGATTAAACAGCACAAACCTGGAATATAACGCGCTCTGTGTTTTGCAATAAACGGTAAAAGGGTACGAAATTCACTGAATTTGGCGGAACCAGCCATTATTAAATTATATAATGCGCCTATATCGCAGTCAAGGCTTTTTTGTTATTGCTCAGGCGGGCAGGAGCGGGTATACGCAGGCGGAATTGCCCGCCTGCGTATAAAAATTTAATGTTTACCGTGTCCGGCGTAATGAATATGCCAGTGTTCATGTTCGGCGTGTTCGCCTCCCATAAGTTTGTGCCATTCACCCATTACCGGGTTTTGCTCAACACTCTTCAATGCATATTCTTTGTCCGCAAGGTAAATACCCTTCATTCGCTCGGCTTTAACATCCCAGGATGCCGGCGGCTGTCCGCCTCCGCCTATACAACCGCCAGGGCAGGCCATTACTTCGACAAAATCAAAGTGTTCGCCGCCTTTAATGCGTTCAATAATCGCATCGGCATTTGCAAGGCCGGAAACTACGGCGACTTTAAGCGTAATGTCGCCAAGTTTTATGTCTGCAGTCTTAATACCGTCTACAAGCGCGCCTGCCTTTGGATCCGGGCGCGGAATACCGCGTATCCCCGATTCGGCAACAGCCAGATAATTTTCCGGCGTATCGAGTTTTAACACATACAGCGCATATCTAAGCGCGGCTTCCATAACACCGCCGGAAACGCCGAATATAACAGCGGCGCCTGTGGTATTACCCCATTTGCCTTCAATGGCTTCCGGTTCTATGTTTTTATAATCTATGCCCGCTTCACGAATCATGCGCACAACTTCCTGTGTAGAAAGTACAAATTCAATATCCTGCTTATCGCCAGATTTGAATTCGCCGCGTTTGCCTTCAAACTTTTTTGCCGTACATGGCATTATAGCGCCGCGCGCAAATCCGGGTGTTCCATCTTTTTTATACGTACCCGCATAGAGCTGCATAGGCGATTTAGTTGTAGAAACATTTGGCATTACTTCAGGATGATGTTTTTCTACGTATTGAATCCATGCCGGGCAGCATGATGTAAAGAGAGGCCAATCGTGCTTCGTTTTTAGACGTGCAAGCAATTCGGCCGCTTCCTGAATAATCGTCATGTCGGCGGCGGTATTTGTGTCGTAAACTTCATCAAAACCAATCCGGCGCAATGCCGCGACAAGACGGCCAAAAGTGTTTTCTTCCGGCGGAATGCCAAAAGCGTTACCAACGGCTACGCGCACTGCCGGCGCAATCTGAACAGAAACTTTAATATTTTTGTCGTCAATCAGTTTCCATACTTTTTTTGTATCATTGCGTACAACCAAAGCGCCTGTTGGGCAAACCGCCGCGCACTGACCGCAGCCTACGCAGACCGAATCGCCAATGTTCTTCTCTCCAACACAGGCAACAACCATTTCTGAGCCGCGATGGGCAAAGTCGATTGCGCCTACATGCTGAATTTCGTTGCACATACGAATACAGCAGCCGCAGTCGATACACTTTGCGGTATCTTTGGTTATAGCCGCCGAAGAGGTATCAAGCACGGGGGCAGGCGAGTGCTGCGGATAACGCACGCCTGTAATGCCGTAACGGTCGGCAAACGCCTGCAGTTTACAGCGCTGACTGTTTTCACAGGCAGTGCAATCGCGGCAGTGGTTAGCAAGCAGCAATTCAAGAATATTGCGCCGGTACATACGCAGTTTTTCTGTGTTTGTACGGATTACCATGCCCGGCTTGGGCAAAAGTGAACAGGACGAATCAAGCGAAACGCGCCCGCTCCTCTGGTCAACTATTTCGACAATACACATACGGCAAGCGCCGTATATGGAAAGCTCAGGACTGTAGCAAAAAGCCGGAATATCAATTCCAACCCGCTTTGCGTGTTCAAGCACGTTAAGTCCTTTTTCAAATTCAACGGCCACGCCGTCAATCGTAATAAATTGTTTATCTGCCATAAAAAAATCTCCTAAAACTATACCATGTAAAGGCGTTTTTTGGCCTAAAACACGATATAAACCGTAACGCGGTTAAATCAATCTTCCATTTTAACAGCATCGAATTTGCATTTTTCGACACAGCTCATGCACTTAATACACTTTGATGCGTCAAGAACATAATATGCTTTTTTCTTGCCTTCAAGGACTTTATCCTGCTGGGTAATTGCTCCAACCGGACAAACTTTTGAACAAGCGCCGCAGCCTGCGCAGTTTTCGGGAACAATCGAAATCTTTTTGAGTTTTTGACATTCCTTGGCCGTACAGGTCTTCTTGTAAATGTGGTCTTCGTATTCGTTACGGAAGCGTTTTAACGTACTCATAATTGGATTTGGAGCCGTTTTGCCAAGTCCGCAAAGCGCCGCCTTTGAAACGGTAACGGAAAGCTCGTCAAGCAGTTCAATGTCGCCTTCTTTACCCGCGCCGGAAACGATGCGTTCCAGAGTTTCAAGCATACGCAGGGTTCCTTCACGGCATGGCACACACTTGCCGCATGATTCTTTCTGCGTAAACTTCATAAAGAAGCGCGCAATTTCTATCATACAGTTTGTTTCGTCCATAACGACAAGTCCGCCGGAACCGATAATCGCGCCTGCTTTGGGAACAGAATCAAAATCAAGCGGCATATCAAGGTCTGATTCGGTAAGACAGCCGCCTGAAGGGCCGCCAATCTGAACCGCTTTAAATTTTTTACCGTTAAGAATACCGCCGCCAATATCGTAAATAATTTCGCGGAGTTTTGTACCCATAGGCACTTCGATAAGTCCCGTGTTTGTGATTTTTCCTGTAAGCGCGAAAGTTTTTGTTCCGGGACTTGTTTCAGGGCCAATCTTTTTATACCAGGCAGCGCCTTTGTTTATAATTACAGGTACGTTAGCGTAGGTTTCAACGTTATTTAAAACTGTTGGTTTTTCGTAAAGCCCGCGCTCGGTAGAACGGTAGCGTTTTACGCGGGGCATACCGCGCCGGCCTTCGATAGAGCCCATAAGCGCCGAACCTTCGCCGCAGACAAATGCGCCCGCGCCGCGGTAAATCGTAAGTTTAAAGCTAAAATCTGTGCCAAGTATTTTATCGCCAAGTATTCCCGCTTCTTCGGCCTGGGCGATAGCCATTCGCAGACGCGAAACCGCGCGCGGATATTCAGCACGGACATATATATAGCCTTGATTTGCGCCGATAGCTTTTGCGGCAATAAGCATACCTTCTATCATTTGATGTGGGATGCCTTCCATAACTGATTGATCCATAAACGCGCCCGGGTCGCCTTCGTCGCCGTTGCAAACTACATATTTGGGCGCGCCTTGCGCTTTAAGCGTGTCGCCCCATTTCTGACCGGCGGGGAAGCCGGCGCCGCCGCGGCCGCGGAGGTTGGAATCGGAAACTTCTTTGCAGACAGCTTCCGGCGTCATATCGAATAGCACTTTTTCAAACGCGCTGTATCCGCCTACGGCAAGGTATTCTTTTATTGATTCAGCGTCAATTTCGCCACACTGTTCAAGCACGATGCGTGTTTGTTTTTTGTAAAACGGGATTTCCGCTTTTTTGAGGATAGGTTTGCCATCCTGCCCTTTAAATGCGAGTCTTTCAACCGGTTTACCGTTTTTAATTGTCTGTTCAACAATTTCTTCGGCATCTTCCGGCTTTACTTTTGTATAAAGCCAGCCTTCCGGTTCGACAAGCACAAGCACGCTCTGGTTACAGAAACCAGGACATCCGCCTTTTTTTAAACCTACAGGGTGGCCCGGTTCTTCTTTAAGTTCCAGTGAACACTGCACATTCTTTGATTTGATAATTTCGGCAAGTTTATCGTAAACCAGCAGAGAACCGGACGCGATACAGCCGTTGCCGGCGCAGACCAAAATCTTGCGCTTTTCGGCGTCCAGTGCCTTTTTGTAAACTTCCCGCGCTTTTTTTAGCGCATCACGTGATGTTAATTTTTGCATTATGCGTCTCCTTTATAGTTGCGCCCGCAGTTCTTTTACGATATCCGATGCGCTATCCGGAGTTACACCGGCGTAAACCTTGTCCGGCTTGCCTGAACTGCTAATCATTAGCGCCGGTGCAAGACTGCACGCGCCAAGGCAGGCAACGGTTTGCACGGTAAATCCCAGGTCGTCTGTTGTAATCTTTTTTTCGGAAAGACCAAGGTCTTTTTGCAAACGTTCCAGATTGGGAATTGACTTACGGACATGGCAAGCCGTCCCGTCACATACTTTGATAATGAATTTTCCCTTTGGCTGTAACGAAAAATTCTCATAAAACGTGGCAACGCCATAAACGCGGGCCTCGCTTACACCAAGTTTTTTCGATATATAAGGGAAAATCTCCGCCGGCAGGTAGTTATACTTCTCCTGCACCCCTTGTAAAATGGGAATAATTGAGCCGGGTTTGGCCCCCCATTCTTTGATGACGCCGTCAATGACGCCAAAGTCAACGCTAGCCATCTTGCGCTCCTTACAAAACAATTTTACCTAATTCTAAACCGAATTTATCACGCTGTCAATAAAAATGTACATTTGTGCAAAAAATGCGGCATTATTGCCTGCGCCCGCCCTGTTTTTTGCATGGCGGTGGAGGGCGGGGCAGCGCGGTAAACCGGCGTCGGCAAAGGGGCGTCGGCAAACCGGCGCTCTTCGCGTTCAATTCGCAGGCTATCTTATAAAGAACAAATTTGATAGAATTAACACAACTGGAGGCTTGATTGTGGCTTTAATGAGAATTGGACGGAAAGTAAAGGATTTGGGTATAACGGGGCCTTTTACACGCTGGTACGATAAAAATACCCGTGAAAAAAGAATCGGGGAAATGCGCGAATACGCAAACGAAGTAAAAAAGCATTTGACGAATAACGCAGCTGTTTTGGAAGTCGCCCCCGGCCCAGGATATTTTTCAATCGAACTGGCAAAAATGGGAAGTTATAATATAACCGGAATGGACATCAGCGCCGATTTTGTGGCTATTTGCCAGGCAAACGCAAAACGGGAAAATGTTGCGGTAGACTTTCTTCAGGGCAATGTTTCAAAAATGCCTTTTGAGGACAATAAATTTAATTTTATCTTTTGTTCCGCGGCCTTTAAGAATTTCAAGGAGCCGGTTACGGCAATGCGCGAAATGTACCGCGTACTAAAAAGCGACGGGATTGCGTTAATAGTTGACATGAACCACGATGTTTCAAAAGAAACATTGAATGAAGCCGCGGCAAAATACAGTAACGGCGGTTTTGAACGATGGTTTATGAAAACTACTTTTAAAGGACTTTGTAAAGGGGCATATTCAAAAGCCGAACTGGAAAACATTATAAAACAAACGCCATTTAACAAAAATGAAATAAAAGAAAGCGGAATAGGTTTTTATATATATTTGTATAAATAAACTCAGACTTTATTGCTAAAGCGCAGCCTCCAACAGCAGTCCGCTAAAACGCACTGCTATTTAACTATTCGCGCTACCGCCACCGGCCGCTTCATCCGTCCGCGCAAGGGGCTTGGAAAAAATCGAATTATGATATATAGTTTAGATATGCGCACATTATTAGTCTGTTTAACCGCGCTTTTTATAACCGCGTGTTTTTCGTTTCCCGCGGCAATTAACAACAATACAACCGCAGAAGAGCTTGTCCAATACGCGCAGACCGCAATGGATAGAGACCAGCATAAGCTCGCCATTTATTATTATGAAGAGATACTTAAACGCTTTTCAAATAACGATGAAAAAGTCTGCGATGCAGAATATGGAATCGCCTCGGTTCACTACAAACAGCGCAGATATAAACTTGCAAAAGAAGAATTCGAGGAAATACTCCAAAAATACAATGGCCCTTCTTCAAAAAACCTGCCAAAAAAATATCAAATACTCTCAAAAATAAGGCTTGAACGCATAGCGGAAAAACAAAAAAGCGTACCAAAATTCTTACAGCGTCTGGAAAAAACATGATAAAAACCGGCATAATCTGCGGCGGACATTCTGCCGAACATGAAATTTCTTTGCTTTCCGCAAAAAACGTACTGGACGCTCTGGATAAATCACGTTTTGACCCCGTAGTGATAGGCATAGAAAAAAATGGACGCTGGCTGCTTCAGGACGCCGGCAATTTTATAATAAATCATGATAAACCAGGCATGGTTAAACTAAACCCTTCAGGAATTCCGGTTACTCTGGCTCCGGCCTGCGGCGGAGAACTTTGGTTTAAGGACGGAGCTTCCGGCCCTGTTTTAGACGTCGTTTTTCCAATTCTTCACGGGCCATTTGGCGAAGACGGCACCGTGCAGGGGCTTTTAAAACTCGCCGGTATTCCATTTGCCGGCGCAGGAGTGCTTGGTTCCGCGGTAGGTATGGATAAAGAAATTGCCAAAAGGCTTTTGCATGACGCCGGACTTCCAGTCTGTGCTTTTTTTTCGGCAACCGAAAAAACTCTGCCGGATTATCATTCCGCCGTAAAGCGGCTTGGAACGCCGTTTTTTTTAAAACCGGCCAATATGGGATCTTCTGTTGGCGTGTTCAAAGTGCATAATCAAAATGAATGGCAAACAGCCGTTTGCGAAGCATTCCGTTACGATTCAAAGCTGATTTTTGAAGAATTTATTGACGGGCGTGAAATCGAATGTGCTGTATTGGACGGCGATGAACCTGTTGCGTCTGTTCCTGGAGAAGTACGTCCGTTACATGAATTTTACTCTTACGACGCCAAATATCTTGACGCCGCCGGAGCGGAACTGGATGTTCCTGCAAAACTAACAGGCGCCTTAACCGAAAAAATTCGTGATATGGCGCTTAAAGTATTTAAAACACTATGTTGTGAATCGCTTGCCCGTGTTGATTTTTTTGTTACAAAAGACGAAAATATTTTTGTAAACGAAATAAATACTATGCCGGGCTTTACGCGAATCAGTATGTATCCAAAACTTTTTGAACAATGCGGCATAGATTATACAAGTTTAATAAGCCGGATTATAGATAACGCCATAAAGCGTTTTAATAAGGCGGCTTGCTTTTAATTTAATTTTTATAAGAGATATAATTATGGGCGAAAAGAAAATTTTTTTTGTAGATGATAATATAACCAATCTCTTGATAGGCAAAAATGCGCTAAAAGACCACTTTCAAACATTTACAATGCCTTCCGCCGCAAAAATGTTTGAGCTTCTTGAAAAAGTAAAACCAGACGCTATTCTTCTCGATATAGAAATGCCCGAAATGTCAGGATACGAAGCTATGGAAAAACTAAAAGCAAGCGAATATAAAAATATTCCTGTTTTATTCGTTACAGGCAACGAAAATACTGAAGATGAACAAAAAGGGCTTTCTATGGGCGCAAAAGGATATATCCGCAAACCGTTTTCAAACGAAGACCTGATTGGTAAAATTGAAAAACTGTTCTCCTGATGGCAGTTACGGTACCGCTTAAAACACTAAAAAAACAAGTATCAGCCTCTCCGAGGGAACCTGGCTGTTATATCATGCGTGATATAAACAGTAACATAATTTATGTTGGCAAGGCAAAAATACTGCGAACCAGGCTTAATTCTTATTTTAACGGCACAAAAGATATTAAAACCGCAACGCTTATGCGCCATGTTCACAGCATAGAAACAATCATTGTTTCAAATGAATACGAAGCGCTTCTTCTGGAAAACACGCTTATAAAACAGCATAAACCAAAATATAATATCGATTTAAAAGATGGAAAGTCGTATCCTGTAATCCGCGTTACAAACGACAACTTCCCCGGTATATTTAAAACAAGGCGGATTATCGAAGACGGCTCACGCTATTACGGGCCTTTTCCAAACGCGCAGGCCGTTGAGCAGCTGCTTGGAGTACTAAAAAAAATATATCCCATAAGAAAATGTAAATTGCTTCGCGCGCGTACTTATCCGTGTATGTATTACCATATTGGACAGTGTCTTGCCCCATGCCTCGGAAATATAAATGAAGCCGAATATGCCGCGCCCTTAAAAAAAATCGAAACAATGCTTCAAGGTGAAACTACCCCATTGATTATCGAATTAACCGAAATGATGCACAATGCCGCGTCTAAACTTTCGTTTGAAAAAGCCGCGCAATTCCGAAACGCTATTTGCGCCATAAACGAGCTTTCCTCGGCAAACGCCGTTGTGGATTTTGACGCTGAAGGGCGTGATTATATAGCGTTTGCCGCTGAAGGCGTACTTGCCTCCTGGAGCGTGTTTTCCATGCGCGGCGGCAAACTTACCGGACGCGATCTTTACCGCACAAAAAATGCGGCAAACGACAAAGACGCGCTGGAAACTTTTTGCTTGATATATTACAGTACTGCGCGTCCGCCTCCTGCCAGAATCTTTATTCAAAAAAACGAAGACGATTTTAAAAGCGGCGCGCTTGTAAAATATTTTAATGAACAATTTGGATTTGTTCCCAAAATAGAAATTCCAAACGAAAAACGACATATAGCGGCGCTGGCTATGGCGCGGCAAAATGCGGAAGAAGACATACGTAAGCGTATTAAAGAACGCGGCGCAGGCCCGGCGCTGGACGAAATGCAAAAACTTCTCAATTTAAAACAACGTCCTGTTCGTATCGAAGGATTCGATATAGCGCAGTTGGACGGAAAACATCCTGTGGCAAGCCTCATTTCGTTTTATAACGGAATTCCTGATAAAAAGAATTACAGGCTTTTTAAATTAAAAACCGTTATAGGCAAAGTAGATGATTTTGCCGCAGTTAGAGAAGCTGTAACGCGGCGCTATACACGTTTATTGCGTGAGCAAAAAGAACTGCCAAATCTTGTGCTGATAGACGGAGGAATTGGTCAGGTAAACGCGGCAAAAAGCGTTCTTGACGGGCTTGGTATTAAAATAGATATTGCAGGTCTCGCCAAACGCGAAGAAGAAATATGGCTGCCGGCAGAAGAAGAAACCGGTTCCAGTCCCTTAAAACTGTCAAGAAATTCCGAAGCGCTAAAAATTTTGCAGATGGTAAGAGACGAAACCCACCGCATGGCTACCGGATTAAATCAAAAGCTGCGCTCAAAAGAATTGTATTTACGAAGTCTTGAATCTATAGATGGAATAAGCGTAAAACGCGCTCAAAAATTGATTAAAACTTTTAAAAACATTAACGCAATAGCCGGCGCGGAGCCGGAGGCAATAGCCTCTGCGGCCGGTATTAGCTTAAAACTTGCTAAAATGGTTCGCGCGGCGGTACGCATTGAAATAGAAAACCGCGCCGAAGCGAAAGCGATTTTATAATTTCTTTGAATCTTTCCGGTACAGGAGCGCGAAAAACAGACATTTTATCTTCGCCGGGCAATTTAATGCTTAATTTCTTTGCATGAAGCGCAAGCGTTGTATGCGGAAAACACCTGCCGGCATCTCCGTATATCGGGTCGCCTAAAACCGGACATCCAATATATTTAAGATGAACCCTAATCTGATGCGTGCGTCCTGTTTGCGGCGATAAAAGTAAAAGCGAATATACGGTTCCGTCATTTAAAATCCAGCGTTTAATTAAACGGTAATGCGTCCGCGCTATTTTACCTTGCTTTGCAACCGCAAAACGCTTGCGGTTGCGGATATCCCGCGCAAGCGGCGCGTCTATAACACCCTGTTCCAAAACAGGAGCCCCGCGTGTTATCGCAATGTAGCGTTTTTTTACAGTCCTTTCACGAAACTGGCGCTGTAAAAATTCAAGCGCGTCAGAATCCCATGCGGCAATCAATACGCCTGATGTATCTTTGTCCAGCCTGTGGACAATAAAAGGTCTGAATGAAATAAAATCACCGGTTTCTTTTATGTTTCGCCGTGCCAGAAGCGCGTTAACCAAAGTCCCCGACCGGTTGCCTGCGCCAGGGTGAACAACCAAACCCTGAGCTTTGTTAAGCACTATTACACGTTCATTTTCAAAAAGCACATTAACCGGAATATCTTCCGCCTGAAAGCTGTCGGAAACAATATCCTCTAACGAAATTTCTATAACATCATCATTTTGAACATTAAAAGAAAGTTTACGCGGTTTACCGTTTATAACGAGCTGCCCTTTTCTTGCTTTTATTTGTGATCGTGTAATCATTCCGGTTAGGGCAAGGTAACTGTCTGCCCTCATGCCGGTTTGATAAGGCAGCTCTACGGTTAAACGATGATATAAAGACACCTAGGATGAATCCTCTGTTACGCTATCCGTCTGCATAGGAGTCCGTTTTATTACGGGGGCGTCCGGAGTAAGCATACGGGCGCGTTTTGCAGCGGCAGAACGCTTTATCATTATTATTACAAAATCAGCAATGGCCACAGTTAAAGAAACCAATCCTGCAAATACAAACGCCATAATATATTCATCATTATTCCAAAGTACAGGATTTTTACCGGTTACAGGCCATGGATAATAACGGTTGTCGCTCCATTCATGTTGGGCAGAACGGTAAAGATCAAGTCCTATTGATGAAAAAAGCCATGCAAAAGGAAAAACTCCAAATGCAATAACATCAAAACGCCTGACATCTTTTGCCCATTGTGGAAACTCATAAGGTTTTTCGGTAGTGGTAGTGGTGGTGCTGCTGCTGGTTTGTGCTTCAAGCGCGGTGTTTAGAGAAAAAACTAAAATTAATACCAGCAAAGGCGCTTTGTTCATATTATTCACGCTCACCAAAAATTGCGGTTCCTATACGAACCAGGGTTGCCCCTTCCTCAATAGCTATTTCGTAATCTCCAGACATACCCATAGAAAGCACCGGAAAATGCTCTTCTCCAAACTCCGCGCAAAGCATTCTGCGCGCATTTGCAAGCGCGCGAAAAGCAGCGCGTACTATTTTTTTATCGCCGGAAAAAGGCGCAACAGTCATAAGACCGCAAAGTTTTAAACCATTAAAGCCTAAAACCAGCTCAGCGGCGTGTTTTAGCGCGTCCTGACCGCGAAATCCGCCTTTTTGTTCTTCACCGGAATTTAGCTCGAGTAGAACCATTAAACGTTTTTTACAGCCTGTTGTCAACTCACCTAAACTTTGAATAATTTCCAGTCTGTCAAGAGAGTCAATGCCGTCAAAAAACATGGCGGCGTTTTTTGCTTTGTTTCGCTGCAGCGCGCCTATAAGATGAAGTTCAAAGCCGCAATCCGCTCCGCGCAATCCGCTTAATTTTTGCATGGCTTCCTGAACACGGCTTTCTCCAAACAATGTCAGTCCAGACTGAAGGGCAGCTTCAACCGCTTCGCGTGGAAAAAATTTAGAAACCCCCATAAGTTTTACTTCGTCTTCACGCCTGCCTGCGCGGCGCGCGGCGTCTGCGATATTTTCTTTAATTTTTTTTATATTTTCGCCTATTTGCATAAAATTCTTACACTTAATATCATACTATTGTTCCGCCGCCTATAACAACATCGCCGTCATAAAGCACCGCAGCCTGCCCGGGCGTAACCGCTTTCTCTGGAAAATCAAATTCTATACGCAATTTACCGTTATCGATTTGTTCAACAACAGCCGCTTTTTCTTTTTGCATATAACGTGTCTTAACGCTGACATGAATAGGCGCTGTTATAGAATCTTCGGCAATTAAATTTATGTCGTTTACTATAAGATGTTTTGTGTAAAGCATAGCTTCGCTTCCAAGCGTAATTGTATTATTTAAAGGCGATTTATCGCAAACATAAAGCGGCCCCTTGTTTGAAACCCCAAGCCCGCGCCTCTGTCCTTTTGTATAACGAATAAATCCTTTATGAGAGCCAATTACATTTCCGTTTATATCAAGAATATCGCCGCATGGATATTTTTTTTGCAGCCTGCGTTCAATAAACGCGCCATAATCTCCATCTGGAACAAAACAAATATCCTGGCTGTCTTTTTTGTCCGCAGTAATAAAATTTTGCCTGTGGGCAATACTCCGTACTTCATTTTTATTTAAATCTCCAAGCGGAAAAATAATGCGCGCCAGCTGTTCCTGATTGAGCATATATAACACATAGCTTTGATCTTTTTTTAAATCACGCGCTTTTAACAAAAGATAACGGTTATTCTGTTTTTCTATGCGTACATAATGTCCTGTTACAAGAAAATCAAAATCAAGTTCGCGCGCCCGCAGCAAAAGCATATTGAACTTTAAATAACGGTTGCAATCTATACATGGATTTGGAGTTCCGCCTTCTTCGTAAACACGAATAAACTTTGATATAACATCAGTTTCAAAGCGTTCTTTAAAATTAAGCACATAATGCGGTATTTTAAGGCGGTAAGCCACATCACGCGCATCATTTACATCGCTTAACGAACAGCAGCTTTTAGCGCTTCCGCCGCCGGCTTCACCGTTGAATAACTTCATTGTAACCCCGGCGCAGCAGAAGCCGCGTTCCAGAGCAAGATACGCGGCAACTGAAGAATCTACGCCGCCTGACATTGCAACAAGCGCTTTATTATTCATGGAATACAAGGCTAAAGCG
>JAIRPU010000119.1 GCA_031256815.1 Spirochaetaceae bacterium | reverse complement strand
ATGTCTCGATTACTATTACACTCCTTTAAATGTTGCAGAACTGTCTGTTGTTGTTCAAACATGGGTGAATAAGTATCACAACTACAGACCCTATGCCGCGCTAGGTTTCTTGACTCCTGCACAGTTCCACGCTAACATCAACCTATCCATTCCGCCTCAGGCAAGTGTCCTATAGGTAGTGATAATATACAAAAATATTGACAAAAAATCGATTTTGGTGTAAGAATACTATAAGGTTTGTAATTTTGGAGAAGATATATTGAGAGAAGCGCTTGCGCCTACTAAAAGTAACTTAATTCATATAAAAGAGCGCCTTTCCATTGCCTGCGAAGGCTACGAGTTACTGGAGCAGAAGCGTGAAATTCTTGTTATGGCGCTGATGCGCAAGGTTGAACGTGTTAAGATTCTTGAACGGAATCTTATTTCCGCTGCCAATGATGCGTATCCAGCATTAAAACGAATGTTTGTTGTTGCAGGACGCGCCAAAACAGACTGGATTTCAAGAAATATAAACTATAGTTTTTCCATAAAAGAACTGCATATTAAAGAAGCCGGTATAAATATGCCGGGCATTGAAGTTACGCTGCCTTCCCCTGCGCTAAAATACTCACTTGGCGATTCCATTGCAGAGTATGATGAAACCACATTGAAATTCTTTTCTCTACTCGAAATTTTAACAGAGCTTGCCTCGGTTCGTACTATTGCATGGAAGCTTGCCCATGAAGTTCGAAAAACCCAGCGCCGTGTAAACGCGCTCGAAAAACTTGTAATCCCTGTCGCAAAAGAAACAAAAATATATATAGAAGCCGCGCTTGAAGAAAAAGAACGCGATACTTTTTTTTCGAGCAAGATGTTAAAAAAACGAAAAGAAACCGCCGAAAACGTAAAGTCTGGATAGTAATATGATTAGAGCGCCTATATCTAATATTATTGTTGCTATATCCGGTTCTGAAGCGTCTGTGCAGGCGGCAAAATATTCGGTGATTATGTCAAAACTCTACAAGTGCGCTCTTAGCGCTGTTTATGTCATCGATTCTGCGACATTAAGCCAGCTTACAATGAGCCGCATATTTGTTGCCGACGAAAGCGCCAGTTTTGAGCAAAGCCTTGAACGCAATGGCAAACGCTATCTTGCTTTTATAAGCGAGCTTGCCCTATCAAAAGGAGTTAGAATCGAAACCGAACTTAAACGCGGTGCTGTCTGCGATGAAATTATAGCTGTAGCGGAAGCAAAAAAGGCTGATCTTATAGTGCTTGGCGGCTGGGAAAAAGACCGCTGTGCTAAAGACATTATATCTCATCTTCACCGCGAAATGATTGTTTCGGCAAAATGTTCCGTGCTTGTGGCAAAAGAAAAAGAAATAGATTCAATGTTCAGACAAATTTAAATCCTTTTTTTCATGCGCAGAACGCTTATTTTTGATTTCCATGGAAAATAACGGTGTTCATATAGTTTACCCATTTTTATAAGTGATTGTATCGCGTTTCTTGCGTCCGAATTTGACCAATTTATGAGTTTTGAACGGGCAAGCACTTCACCCGCTTCGTCTGCAGTCCAGGAGCGCTGGTTTTTACGGAAAAATTCGGTAAGCGGCTGTTCTTCACGCAACAGCGCGTTTGCATTTCCGGCGCATACATCACAACATTCTGTTTCCGGTTTTGAGCTTTCCCCTTCATAGTTTAAAAGTTTAAGCAGAGTTTCGCGCCGGCAGTTTTTTGTATCTCTGGCAAACGCAAAAAGTGAACGGAGCCTCTGTTTATCGGCTTCTGTAGAAGCCCGTTGCAAAGCACGCTCGTCATCCGGTCCCCAAAGCAAAAACGCCCGTGAAAACTCTCCGTCACGGCCGGCGCGGCCGGATTCCTGTAAATATGCTTCTACAGAAGGCGGACAATCGCGGTGAATAACCGTTCGTATATTCGGTTTATCTACACCCATTCCGTAAGCGCAGGTTGCTATCAAAGTTCCTGTATCGCTTGAAAAAAACCATTTTTCCACATTGTTTTTTTCTTCCCGTTCAAGCCCGGCATGGTAAAAACGCACTTCGTTTGTTTCGAGGCAGTTTCGCAAGTATCTTGCAAGTTTTTCTGTGCCCGGGCGTGATGAACAAAACACAATCGCCGGTTTTTTATTTACGGACAAAATATCTCTTATTGCAATATCGCGTAAAATACAGCCGCGCGCAGAGTATGAAATATTGCTGCGGTTAGGATTTCCTATTATACGATGAGCGCCCTCTCCTCCAAAAATATATTTTTCAATTTTTTCAAGCACAAGAGCGGAAGCGGTAGCTGTAAAAGCGGTTACAATAGGAGCGCCCGAAGCTTTAATAATCTTTTCAATTTCAAGATAGGATGGCCTAAAACTTTCGCCCCATTCACTAACACAATGCGCTTCGTCAATAACGATATGGGCTATTCCAAGCCTCGGCAGTGTTTCCAGAACTTTTGGAGTAAGCAGGACTTCCGGATTGGAAATAATAAAACGGCTTTCTCCAGACGAAAGTTTTTTCCAAATAATATTCCGCTCTTCAGCGCTTTGCCCTCCACGCAGAGTAACCGGCGCAAAATTCTTTTCGGCAAGACGGCGTTCCTGGTCGGACATTAACGAAAGAATTGGATATATAACCAGTGTTGGGCCATCCAGCATCATGGCGGGAAGTTGAAAACAAAGCGATTTTCCCGCTCCTGTAGGCAGAATTACGATTTGACGTCCGCTTGCAAAGCGGTCTTCATCTTCAACAACAGTGTCATCTTCTGAATTTACGCTGTTATTATCAATTTTTTTTGCCGCTTCAATAATATTGCCTATAACCAATCTCTGGTATGGGAAAAGATAACTCATTCCAAAAAGCTCTTTGGCGGCTTTTTGAACAGGATCTTCAAATTCGTTTTCTAATTCATAAAATTCCATAAAAACCTCTTTTTTAAGAAAGGTTTTTACCTGCGTGCTGCTTCATATTCAATCGCTTGCGCGGCGCGGGGCGCACGACCGGCGAAACCGCGTGCGGTTTCGCCGGCTGCCGGTTGAGGCCGCCGCTTTGCGGCGCATTATCGCCGGCCGCAGCCTGCGCCCGCGCAGGCCGCGGGATAACGACGGCCGCCGCCACACCGCATCCTGCGGCGCGGCGGCGCACGACCGGCTAAACCGCGTACGGTTTCGCTGGCTGCCGTTTGAGGCCGCCCGCTTCGCGGCGCAGTGAACGGTCGGCCGGTGGCCTTGCCGCGCCCGCGCTGTGTGTGCATAGACGTATGTTGTTAAACTTCGTAAAATCGCGTTATGGAGATAAACAGTGATAGTATCCCGTTTGCGCGGCCATTCATTGGCAGGGAAGAAGAAGAAGCTGTTTTGCGTGTGCTTCGTTCAGGCTGGCTTACAACAGGCGAAGAAGCCTTAAATTTTGAAAAAGAGTTTGCCGCTTTACTCGAAAAAAATACGCCCGGTTTGAATTTAAAAGCACTTGCGGTTAATTCGGCTACAAGCGGACTTCATCTTGCGCTGGAAGCGGCAGGCGTAAAACAGGGCGATATAGTACTTGTCCCTTCATTAACTTTTGCCTCTACAGCGGAAATAGCGCGTTATCTTGGCGCGGAAGTCGCGTTTGTAGATGTCTGCAAAAACAGTTTTTTGATTGACCCAAACGCGCTGGAAGACACAGTGCAAAGGCTAAAAAACGGTAAGCGCGCGTACCCACAAAAAGGGCCAAAAGGGCGCGTAAAGGCATTAATTCCGGTTCATTTTGGAGGCCTCCCCTGCGATATGGACGCTATTATGCAAATTGCCGCCAAATATGAACTTACGGTAATAGAAGATTCGGCGCACGCCCTCCCCGCGAAGCTTGCCTGCGGCGCTTATGCGGGAACCGCCGGAGATATGGGCGTTTATTCATTTTATGCGACAAAGACAATAACCACAGGCGAAGGCGGCATGGTTGTAAGCTCAAACCCGTCCTATACAGAACGAATGGCAACCATGCGGCTGCACGGCATAGACAGGCCGGTTTGGAACCGTTATAGCGGCGAAGGCAGCGCTTCGTGGTATTACGAAGTTAAAGAAGCGGGATACAAATACAATATGCCCGATTTGCTGGCCTGTATAGGACGCGCGCAGTTAAAACGTGTTTTTGACCTTTTGGAAATGAGGCGCGCCATTGCGGAACGTTACGATGCGGCCTTTTCGCAAGACGAGCGTTTTTTAACGCCGCCCTCCTGCAGCGAAGACGCGCGTCATTTGTATCCCCTTCGTTTGAATACGGCGTTTGCCGGAAAAAGAGATGAGTTTAGCTGCCGTTTACGAAAAGCCGGCGTATGCGTTTCTGTGCATTTTATTCCGCTTCATATAATGCCATACTATAAACAGCGTTACGGCCTTGATAAAAATGATTTTCCTGAAACAATGCGCGCGTTTAGCGCTGAAATTTCACTGCCTATATGGCCAGGCATGAATAACGCGCAGGTTGAACGTGTAATTACGGTGGTAAAAGATGTTTGTAGATGATATTCAGCTTGAAAATCCATATTATGCCTTTGTTTTGCGCTCTCCTGCCGCTTGCGGCAAGCTTAAAAGCATAACTGCCCCTCCTATGGAAGATGGATTCATTCTTGTTAAAGCAGACGATATTCCCGGTGAAAATTCGCTTTTTGACGGGCAAATCAGAGTGCTTGCAAAAGATAACGTGTGTTTTACAGGCGAGCCTGTAGCCCTGTTATGCGGGCCGGCCTTGTTAAAACTTGAAGAATACGCCGCAAATTGCGTTATAGAAATAGAAGAAGAAACCCCTGAATTTTCAATAGAGGACGCATGGGAGGCGGGTGATTTTTTTGCGCGCAAAGAAGCGGAGTATGGCAGTGTTCCAAAAGCAAAAGGCGAACTTGTTGTAGAAGGCCATTACGAAACAGGGCCTCAGGAGCATTGGTACAGCGAGCCGCACGGGGCCATAGCAAAAATAGAAAATGGCATGGTGATTATAGAAAGCGCGGCGCAGCGTCCAAAGGAGCTTCGCAAGGCCGTTGCCGCTGTGCTGGGCATAAATATTGATTGCGTAGAGCTAAAAAACGCCGAGCTTGGGATTCACCTGGATGGTAAAATTTGGTATCCGGCGCTTATAGCTTCTCTGGCGGCGCTTGCCGCGCAAATTTCAGGCAGAACCGTAAAACTTCAGCTTACAAGGGAAGAAGACTATCTTTATTCGCCAAAACGCACTAATTCTGTGGTGCATATTCGAAGTTTGCTTACCTTTGACGGGCAAATTTTAGAAACCGATGTGCTTGCAAAAATTGGTTTTGGCGCGGCCGGAGTTTACGCTTCTGAAATAATCGAAGAGATTACACATTCATTTTTGGAAACCTATAAAACAGGTAAAATAACAATAGAAACAATCGCAATAAAGACCAATGTTCCGCCCGCAGGCCCTTTCGCCGGTTTTGGAGCCTCTCTTGCGTCATTTGCAATGGAAAGGCATATATCAAAAATCGCCGATGTGCTGCAGGAAGAGTGTGTGGAATGGCGGAAAAATCATCTTCGCGCAAAAGTAAAAGAGCTTGACATACTTTCTTTTGCGGCAAAAGAGTCTGATTTCAGGCGAAAATGGGCGGCATACGAACTTTTACGCGGGAATTTAAAAAAAGACGAGCGTATTCTCCCTCAACGCGGAATAGGACTGACGTTTGCCGCGGGAAGCGCCGCCAGAAATAACAGTTTGTTTGAATCTGCAAATGTTTTTCCGGTTGCGGCGTGTGTTGTTGAAGTAGAAGTTGACCGTGTAAACTATGAATCCACATTTCGTGGAATTTGGCTGCATATAGCCTGCGGAAGGCCGGAAAACATATCAAAGGCGGAACGTGTTTTGCGCTGCGCTACCCTTGCCGCAATTAGCTGGAGTTCAATAGAAAAAATCAAATTTATAGACGGCAAAATAACGCCGCCTTTATGCTCTTTTTACGAAATTATGTCTGTAAGCGCCACGCCGGAAATTCATATCAATTTTGCCTATGAAGAAGGCGCGCTTCCAACTCCGCTTTCATGCCTGGAAGAACTGCCGTTTTGCGCCGTGCCCGCCGCGTTTGCGCAGGCAATTTCGCAGGCAATAAATTATCATGTCGAACGAATACCAATTATAGGATTGGATATTTGGCGTATTTTAATGATGAAACGGCAGGAAAACTTTGACAAAAAAACCGAAGACGAAGCCCGTCAGGCACAGGAAAACGGCTAAGGCCGCCCTGCGCGGCGCATAATCCGCGTTGCGGCCTTGTTGCCGGCCCCCGGCCTGCGCAAGCGCAGGCCGGGGAAGTGCCCCGCGGCGGCACCGCGCTTAGCGCGGCCTTGTTGCCGGCCCCGGCCTTATCGCCAGCCCGCGGCCTGCACAAGCGCATGCCGCGGAAGTGCCGCGCGGGGGCACACGCCCCACGAAACCGCAATGCGGTTTCGTGGGCTTCCGGTGGCAGCCGCGCTACGCGCGGCCTTCTCGCCGCCGCCGACCGGCAGCTACGCGCCGC
>JAIRPU010000152.1 GCA_031256815.1 Spirochaetaceae bacterium | reverse complement strand
TATTGGCAATGTCCCAATCGAGCAGCGCGAAAAACGGGTCAATAAAATCAACGCGGGTATTCGCCTCGTCATATTGAAGGCTTTTATACTGGGCGTAGTTGGATTCAAAAAGGGTAGTGAGGGTTTTTAGTTGGTCAATCCGGGCTTCCACAGGAGGAAGTGTAGCACCCTTTTCAAGGCCGGACAATACAGACGAAGTTTTCAGACATTGATACTCAATCGTACTCTTGCGCTTTTTTTTGCCTCTTTCTATACTAAGCTATCATTCACGAAGAATGATAAGCGCAATAGAAGCCGCGCCTTCCCATGCCGGGAAGCGGGAACGAACTCCTTGGGGCATTCCGCCCAAAAAGCACACAAATATATTTTGCCGCAAAAAGCGGCTGGTCACTAAAAGTGACCTGGAGGAAGTATGAAAAAATACTTGTTTGTGGCGCAGACCGCAAGGTGCGTGTTTGCGCGTAACGCACAAAAGTACTTTGCGCTGGCGTCGGTGCTGGCGTTTGGCATGAGTTTGAGTTTTGTTTCGTGCGCGAAAAAAAACACGGCCGGGGCAAAAGACTCGCTTGTTATTTCGGTTGGCGGGCATGGCGAAGCGTTTTATGACGGCAACTATGACCCCTGCCAGGGTTACGGCATCTATGGATACGGCATTTTCCATACGGCGCTTGTCAAAATCGCCGTAAATGTAGAGGCGGAGCCTGACCTTGCCAAAAGTTACAGCGTAAGCCCAGACGGTCTTGTCTACACGTACACGATTCGCAAAGACGTTAAATTTTCCGATGGAACGCCGCTGACGCCGCAGGATGTGGTTTTTACCTATCAGACGGCAAAAAAATCAGACGCTTCGGTAGACCTTACCATGCTGGACAAGGTGGAATTAGTCGATTCTGATAAAGTCCGTTTTACGCTGAACAAAGTCTGGTCGCCTTTTGTCCGCACTACAGCGCTTTTGGGTATTGTGCCGGAACACGCATACAACGCTGATTACGGCAGAAATCCCATTGGTACCGGAGCATTCAAATTAAAACAGCTCGATGTTGGGCAGCAACTCATCGTTGAGCCTAACCCGTATTATTACGGGAAAAAGTCTCCGTTCAGTCAAATCACTTTTTTGAGTATTGACGAAAAGGCGGCGCTTGCCGCGGCAAAATCGGGGAAGCTTGATGTTGTTATGGTCAATCCTGAATACGCGAAAGAAAGCGTCGATGGGATGTTTTTGCAAACAATAAAAACATCCGACAACCGCGGTTTTAATCTGCCAACAATTCCCGAAATAAAAAACAAGGCGGGGCAAACCGTTGGCAACAATGTAACAAGCGATATATACGTACGGCGCGCGCTTAATATTGGCATTTCGCGTCAGACGATTATCAACAACGCGCTGAATGGCATAGGCACGCCCTCCTGGGTGCGTTTTGAGGGGCTGCCCTGGGCAAATGAGGAGCCGGGACTGCGGGACGGGCAGGTTGAAGAAGCGAAGCGGATTCTTGAGGAAGCCGGCTGGAAAGATGCAGACGGAGACGGCTTCCGCGAAAAGAACGGCGTCCGGTGCGAATTCAGAATTACAGGACGCACAGACGATTTGCAGCGATATAACCTCGCTGTCGCGTTTAGTGAAGACGCCAAAAAACTCGGAATACATATTATCGCCGAAGCTATGGATTGGTCGGGGGCAAAAAGCGTAGCGCGCCATGACCCCACCTGCATCGGCACCGGCGACTACAGTTTTGTTGATGTGTACAATGCGTTTCATTCTTCGTTTGCCGGAATCGACACCGTTAATTTGAGCAACAGCGGAATGTACGTCAACAAAACGGTTGACGGCTATCTTGACGCGATGGTTGCCGCGCAAAGCGAAGCCGAAGCGATAGCCCTTGCCAAAAAAGCGCAATATGACGGCGTTACCGGCCCCAATGTCGATTTTCCGTATATATGGCTGGTCAGCATAGACCATACCTATTTTGTACGCGATGGACTTGACCTTGGCATCCAGCGGATTCATCCGCACGGACACGGCCTGCCGGTTATTGAAAACATGAATGAATGGGCGTTTAAGTAATGCTCCGCTTTGCACTTACAACGCTTGCGCGAATGATATTGCTGTTGTTCGGCGCAAGCGTACTCTGTTTTATTCTGGTTACAAACGCCCCAATGGACCCGGTTGACGCATTTGTCGGCACTGAATCCAATGTGTCGACGGAATACCGGGCGGAAGTCGCGGAGCATTGGGGGCTTACAAAACCTCCTGTTGAACGCTACTTTGTGTGGCTTAAAAATGTTCTGCACGGCGATTGGGGCGTTTCAATGACGTTTCGGCGGCCTGTCGCGCAGATACTTGTCGAGCGCGTTATTACATCGCTTGTGCTGATGATGACGGCCTGGCTTTTTTCCGGCATCCTCGGCTTTGCCGCGGGAACGGCGGCGGGCTTTTTCAAAAACAGCTGGTTCGACCGGTGCATAAAAACATTTTGTTTTATTTTTGCGTCAACTCCGGCATTTTGGATGGGTTTGCTGCTGCTTATGGTCTTTGCCGTACAGTTAGGCTGGTTCCCAATAGCGCTTTCTGTGCCAATCGGAAAAGCGGCGGGGGAAGTTACCATTTTGGAACGCATACATCATTTAATACTGCCGGCGCTTACGCTGAGCGTTACCAGTATTTCGAATATAACACTGCATACACGCCAAAAAATAATCGAAGTTATGGAAAGCGATTATGTGCTTTTTGCAAAGTCCCGCGGCGAAAGCTCCTGGGAACTAATCAGGCGGCACGGACTACGAAACATCGCCATACCTGCGCTAACATTGCAGTTTGCGTCATTCAGCGAACTTTTTGGCGGCAGTGTGCTTGCCGAAAATGTTTTTGCCTACCCAGGGCTTGGAAGCGCGGCAAGCATTGCGGGTATTCGCGGAGACGTACCGCTTTTGCTTGGCATAGCCGTATTTTCGGCATTGTTCGTCTTCGTTGGCAACCTAAGCGCGAATTTATTGTACGGCCTCTTTAATCCCGAAATACACGAAGGAGGCGAAGCGCTATGATATTAAACCGAAGAACGAAAACAGTTATGTTGACCGCTTTTGTTATTGCGCTTTTATTTGCAATCGCGCTTGCAGGCATCATAATGAATCCGCAAAAGTGGGCGCCCGATTATTCGCAGAGGCTTCTTTTCCCGTCGCCCTCACATTGGTTCGGCACGGATTATCTGGGGCGCGATATGTTTTACCGCACTATCAAAGGTCTCTCCACAAGCATTCTGATAGGCACGCTTGCCGCCACTGTGAGCGCTTTTATCGCGCTGCTTCTTGGCCTTATTGCCGCATCAACAGGCGGCATTATCGACAAAACCACCGCGTATTTTGTCGATTTATTTTTAGGAGTTCCGCACATGGTACTTTTACTGCTTATCTCTTTTATGCTTGGCAAGGGTTTGCAGGGAATTATTATTGCCGTTGCCGTAACACACTGGCCTTCGTTAAGCCGCGTAATCCGCGGCGAAGTGCTGCAAATACGCGAGGCGCAGTATGTAAAAACTGCGCGAAAAATGGGCAAAACCAGGCTGGAAACGGCGTTTTCGCATATTATCCCGCATATCGTACCGCAGTTCATAATAGGGCTTATACTGCTGTTTCCGCACGCGATACTTCACGAAGCCGCGCTTACATTTTTGGGTTTTGGCCTTCCTGTGGACACTCCTGCGATTGGCATAATCCTCTCAGAATCGCTTAAACATATCGCTACGGGAAAATGGCATTTGGTTTTGTTTCCAGGATTAACGCTGGTAATTATTGTAATGCTGTTTGACACGCTTGGCGAATATGCCAGAATTTTAATCGACCCCGCAAGCGCGCAGGAATAGGAGGCAGCTTTGCTTGAAGCAAAAAATATAGGCTTTGCATACAGAAAAAACAAACCCATATTCAGCGGCGTCAATATAAGCATAAACGCTGGAGACAGGCTTGCAATTACGGGTCCTTCGGGCTGCGGCAAAAGCACCTTTGCCCGCATACTGGCAGGTTTCCTGCGTCCATCCTCCGGCAGCGTTTTGTTTGAAGGGCGCGCACTGCCCGAAGAAGGCTACAATCCGGTACAACTTATTTTTCAACATCCCGAAAAAGCAGTAAACCCGCGCTGGCACATGGCGCGCACATTAAACGAAGCATGGACGCCGCCGCCTGAATTTTTGCAGGAAATGGGCATAGAAGCGGCCTGGCTTTCCCGCTACCCGCGCGAACTTTCCGGCGGCGAAATTCAGCGTTTCGCCATAGCCCGCGCCCTAAGCCCGCAAACGCGCGTCCTCATCGCAGACGAAATAAGCGTAATGCTCGACACAATAACGCAGGCGCAGATTTGGGAAGCGCTGCTTGGAATAATCGAAAAACGCCGGCTCGCCCTTATCGTTATTACCCACAGTCCGCAGCTTGCCGAACGTGTTGCCACGCGCATTACACACTTTGGAGATTTGACCGGCTAAGCGCAGGTAAGCGGAGACAGGCGGGGAACGGATTAAGCACGCCGGCGGGGACAGGCGGGGAACGGATTAAGCGCACCGGCGGGGACAGGCGGCAAATCCATTCCGCGCCGGCGCATAAGTTCAAATTATTATATTTTACTAACGCCAGACAAACCAAAGAGAAAGCGCAGCGGCTGTGGTAGTTACAAATGTAAAGGGCAGTCCAATTTTAAGCCAGCCGGAAAAGCGCAGCGAAATTCCCTCTTTTTTTAGAAGGCCAACAGCCACAATATTTGCAGAAGCGCCAAATGGCGTAAGGTTTCCTCCAAGACACGAACCTATCAAAAGCCCAAACATAAAAAGTTCCGGGCTTAAACTTAAACCTTCCGAAAGCGTTTTTGCGACAGGCAGCATTGCAATAATATATGGCACATTGTCTACAAAACCGGAAATAATAACAGATACAAGAATAATAATTATAAAGCCCAAAAAGATATTTTCACCTATAACCGATTCCAAAAACAGCGCAAAATCGTGCAGAACACCTGTTTTTTCAAGCGCTCCTATTACTACAAAAATTCCGGTAATAAAAAAAATGGTTTCCCAATCAAGCCCTTTTACAAGTTTAAAAACTGTTTGAGTGGATTTTTTCTGCGCGATTTTATACCAGAGCAATCCTGCAGCTCCAAGCAAAAACACAAAAAGGCCTGCTTCAATGGAAACTCCTTTGTTTAGAATAAAAGAAAAAGAGGCGAGCCCCACAATCATTAAACCAAATAAAACAGAAGGTATTACAGAAATTATTTTTTCTTTTTCCACCAAAACTTTTCCCTTGCCTTTTTTTGCAAAAAGAAAATAAAAAAATAACGCGCCCGTAATCATTCCAATCTGTACAAAAAAGAATATGGAAATCTTTTTGTTATAAAAGAAAAAATCGTTAAATTTATATTCGGCAAAATTTGCAAATATCATGGAAGGCGGGTCGCCTACAAGAGTGGCTGTTCCCTGTAAATTTGACATTACCGCAAGGCCTATCATAAAATATACAGGCGAGATTTTTGTTTTTTTTGAAAGCGCAAGCGCTATCGGCGCCATAACAAGCACAGTCGCTACATTTTCTACAAATGCGGAAATTATGCCGGTAATTATCAGAATAATAACAATCGCAATACCTGAATTTGGCGAAACACATACAATATTATCTGCAATACGTGCAGGCATTTTTGAATAAATAAAAAGTTCCGCTATCATCAAACTTCCAATGTAGATAAGCAGCACACTCCAGCTTATCGACACTGTAAGCGCTTCTACAACACCAAGCCGCGCAGCACCCGCCCAATCCGGAAAAATCGATTCAACTATAAGTATAAGCACCGCGGCGCAAATTGACGCATACGCTTTTTTCTGCTGGAATAAAATTACTAAAGCATACATCAATACGGTTACAGCAAGCACGAAAAATTTTATGTTCAACATATTAGCCTACTTTAACAAGCGCCATTAATAACATCAACGGGGTAAAAAATTATTAAGGCGCATTAATTAAAAGACGGGCAAGATTTTTTTCTTCGCCCGGAGAAAGTTCACCGGGAAGAATAACAGGCTCATCGCTGGAGGCGGGTAAAAGAAAGCCCGATTCCAAAAAGCGTAAAAACACGTTTTTCCAATCTTCGCTGCCATTATAAAAAAGATAAATTCCATGGCGTGTCCAAACGGCGTTTTCACGCAGAGCGTTTTCTATTTGCGGAAAACAAAGCGTTCCGCGTTCAGGGTGCATAATAATTGCCCAAAGTGTATTGGCAGCACAGGCAAGCACAAAGGGCGAAATTATTTCAGAAGGCGGCAGTCTGTCTGCGGCGTGTTTCACTGCGGCAAGCACAAAGGGCGAAAGCGCCGAAGGGATAACCGGAGAAAAAACTTCGCTTCCAAGCGCTGCTTCTTCAAGCCGGCCGGAAAAAGGCCGCCACAGTTCAAAGTTACCGTTGAATTTCGGCGGCAATCTGTAAATACCAAAAACACGTTCCGGAAACAAACGCGAAAGCGCTTTTTTAAAACGCGCTTCGTAATGCGAAGGCAGCGGCGCAAACAAACCGCGTCCGGCGGCATTTTTTAACGCCTGTAAATAACCTCTGTTTTTATGGCCAAGCAGCGCCGCCCCGCCGGCCTGCGCTAAATCGACAAGCCTGCCCCGTTCTGTATAAAGCCGCCATGCACGCGCGCGCGTTACATTCGGAACACAAGCTTCCAAACTGTTCATAATTATTTGTATACTTGACTATGGAAAAAAGCAATCTTAAAAATTTAATTGACGCTGCAGCCGGACGTATTCCGGCAGAACTTGTACTTAAAGGCGGAACCATAGCCGATGTTTATTCGGGAGTTTTTGTAGAAGCGGATTTGGCAATTCACAATGGCAAAATAGCCGGAATAGGCCGCTATTCCGGTAAAAACGAAGTTGACGCGCGGGGGCTTTTTTTGCTGCCTGGTTTTATTGATACTCATATTCATATTGAATCATCCCACCTGCGCCCTCAGGAGCTTGGACGTCTGCTTGTACCATGTGGAACTTCAACGATTATTTCTGACCCGCACGAAATTGTAAATGTGGCCGGGCTTGCGGCTTTAAAATACATGATTAGCGCCGCCGAAAAAACAGCGCTCGACATAAAATTTTCTCTGCCTTCCTGTGTTCCGGCAACGCCATTTGAAACTTCCGGCGCAAAAATTGAGGCAAAAGATATGCTTTCTCCCCTGCAAGACGCAAATATAATAGGACTTGGCGAATTTATGGATTATTACGGCGTTATTAACGCTGAAGATTCTGTGCTTGAAAAATTGATTGCCGCAAAAAAAGCGCGTGTTCTTATTGACGGGCATAGTCCGGGAGTTCATGCAAATGCGCTTAACGCATACATTGCGCCAGGAATTCTTAATGACCATGAATGTGAAACTGAAGATGATGCGCGCGAGCGTGTTATGCGCGGAATGTTTGTTATGTTAAGGCAGGGTTCCGCCTGTCATGACTTTGAACGCCTCATAGGAGCGGTAAACGCTCAAAACGAGCGCCGTTTTGTTTTTTGTTCCGATGACATTCAACCAAAAACGATTTTTGAAGAAGGGCATATTAACCGTCACCTTCGTATGGCAATAAAAGCGGGGCTGCCGGCCATTAGCGCAATTCGCATGGCAACGCTAAACGCTGCGGAATGTTTCCGGCTTTTTGACCGCGGCGGCATTGCGCCGGGGCTTAGAGCGGACATTACTTTGGTAAGCAGTATTACAGATTTTAAAGCAGAAAAAGTGTATATCGAAGGCAAATTAACGGCAGAAAATGGAAAATACCTGCCGCCGGTTGAATTCTGCGATGATAGCGCCGTGCGTTCAAGCTTTCATGTTAAAGATTTTTCGCAGGAAAAACTGCGGCTTTTTCTTAAAAAAGACGAGGTTTTTGTAATTGACATGAGTCCCGGCAGCATAGTTACAGGCAAAACAAAACTAAAAGTGCAGCGAAATTCCAATGGGGAGTTTGTGTATAACAATGCAGCGGATATAATAAAAATTGCTGTAATCGAGCGCCACCATAGTACAGGTGAAGCAGCCTGCGCGCTGCTGCGCGGATACGGACTAAAAAAAGGCGCAATAGCGCTTTCCATAGCGCACGATTCGCACAACATTATTTGTGTAGGCGCAAATGATAATGATATGGCGCTTGCCGTGCGCGAGCTTATCGCCTCAGGCGGAGGCATATACATTGCCGAAAATGGAGCGATAAAAGCGGCGCTGCCCCTGCCAATAGCAGGGCTTATAAGCGACAAAGATGGCAAATGGGTAGAGGCGCGTTTAAATGAAGTACACAGCGCCGCAAAAGCGCTTGGCGTTAAGGACGGCATAGACCCTGTTATAACGCTTTGTTTTATGTCTCTGCCGGTTATTCCTCATATAAAGTTAACGTGCCGCGGATTGTTCGACACGGCATCCGGCGGTTTTATTCCGATAGAGGCGCCGTAAAAAAACAATGCGCCGTAAAACGGCGCATCATCGTTATTTAGTCTTATAAAGTTAAACTGTTTTGCAATTATGCCTGCCCTGCGGAACCAAGCACATTTTTGTTTTTTTCCATATACATTTTCTTTAATTCGGAGCGCGCCGGGCCAAGATATTTTCTGGGGTCAAATTCTCCTGGTTTTTCCCAAAGCGTTTTTCGTATAAGCGCCGTCATGGCAAGCCTTCCGTCTGAATCAATATTGATTTTACAAACGGCGCTTTTTGCCGCCTTTCGCAGCTGTTCCTCGGGGATTCCAACAGAATCGGGGAGTTTACCGCCGTATTTTTCTATAATTTTAACATATTCAATGGGAACAGAAGATGAACCGTGCAGAACTATTGGAAAACCAGGGATTTTCTTCATTATTTCATCCAATATATCAAAACGAAGCGGAGGCGGAATAAGCACACCATCGGCATTGCGCGTGCATTGTTCCGGTTTAAACTTTGTCCGCCCATGACTTGTGCCTATCGAAATAGCGAGTGAATCAACTTTGGTTTTGTTTACAAAATCTATAACTTCACTTGGTTGAGTGTAGTGGCTAACTTCCGCAGAAACATCATCTTCAACTCCGGCCAGTACGCCAAGTTCTCCTTCTACGCTTACATAATCTTTTTGACTATGGGCAAAATCGCAGACTTTCTTTGTAAGCGCTACGTTTTCATCATAGGAAAGATGACTCCCGTCTATCATTACGCTTGAAAAACCTGTTTCTATGCAGTTTTTGCAGAGTTCAAAGCTATCCCCATGATCAAGATGAAGCGTTATAGGAATATCATATCCAAGCTCATGGGCGTATTCTACCGCGCCGCGCGCCATGTTTTTTAATAGATTCTGATTCGCATAATCACGAGCGCCTTTTGACACCTGCAAAATAACCGGTGAGCGTGTTTCAACACAGGCTTCGATAATTGCCTGCATTTGCTCCAAATTATTGAAGTTATATGCCGGCACTGCAAATCCGCCCGATATTGCTTTTTTGAAAATATCCTGAGTATTTGCAAGCCCTAATTCTTTATAACTAACCATATTTTCTCCTTGTAATAATTAATTGCCATTATACTAATCAAAAGCCGCGCCCTCTTCAACTACCCGTGTTTACATTATTAATATGCGCATAAATACCGGCAATTTGCCAAAACGCCGTCTTGCCTGCGTTGGCATTGGGAAGCTGTCAAATTAGTTATATTTTTTGGTTTATCATTGTGCCTTTTTCGCCTGTTAATTCTTTGTAAAGCATTTTTGCAAAACCAAAACCGGCGTTTTTGGAAAAAGATTTAGCGCGTTCATCCCAAAGCATATCTTCGTACATTTCACCTGCAAAACCTGGTTTTGTAAGTTCAGCCCTGTCTACAGTTTTTCTCATGCTGCTTAAAAGCGTTTTTAGAAAAAAAGTTTCCAGCTCTTCGCATTGCGCGTATAGCTTTGGGTCAAATTCCTGTGTCGTCTTTGTGGCGG
>JAIRPU010000022.1 GCA_031256815.1 Spirochaetaceae bacterium | reverse complement strand
AGTTATTGACGGGGGGGGGGGGGGGGGATGATATATTGAAGAACCTTTTATAAACATGGAGTTTTAGAATGAATTTAAAAAAAGTGAGCGTTATGCTGACGGTTTTTTTAACGGGGTTTAGCCTGTTTGCACAGGAACAAGAATTTGAAGAAGAGATAAGCCCGCCGCCGGCTGCCGTGCCGAAAGCAGAAAAAAAAGCAGAAGAAGTTGAAGAAATCAACCTGCCGGAGGGAAAGCGCAGATTGTTTCTTTCGCCGCTTAATTCGGCAATGCTTTGGACGATGACCGGAACGCGCGATATTACCGTATCCGATTTTGAAAAGCTTAAAATAGCGAAGAACCCCGGCGAACAGCTGGCGCTGGACGACACGGGAGCCGACCCACGGCCAAAGCCAAACAGCGTTTTTTGGGGAGTGCCTGCAAAATCGGCTTCTTCGATAATTTCGCTGGGTGTTATTGGCACGGATGTGGACAGGTTTACTTCGGCAACATCGTTTAATGATGTAAGTTATAAATCCGGCTTTGGTTATTTTGGTTTTGACAAAGATTCGCTTAGCGCGGGTGTTTCGCGCAAATTTAAAAATGACGCGGTAACGAGCCTTTACTACAACGGCAACATTATAGAAGATATTTTTGCTTATATTTCCAACAATTCGCTTACAAACGGAAAGGTTGGACTTGGCGCGGAGGACAGCGCGACAGGCACAAGTTACGATTTTATGGGCGATTTAAAAGACAGGAACAATATTAATTCGCGTTCCAACATAGATTTAATGTTTGGCAAGGGGGGTATTGGGCTTACCATAGGCTATTCGCAAAAGCTATTCGGGCTGGTAAAAAAGTCTGATGCTGAACCGGAAATTGATGATGGTACTGGAGAGGCAACTATTAACAATTCAATACAGGCGGCGCTGGATAATGCGCTGGTTCCGCACATAGAGCTGGGGCTTAATTTTGCCACCCAAAAAGATGTAAACATAAAAATAGCGCTGGGCGTTCAGGCGGACTTTCACCAGCACCGTGAACTGAACAAAGGTGAAAAGATTAAGTTACCTAACTGGAATGCTCAGACTGGTACCTACACTGTTACCAGCGCTACAGACAAGCTCGTAGCCGATTATATTGAACCTGCGGCAACGCTGCGCCTGGAAGTGGAGTTTCCGAGCGACAGCCGCTCACAGCTTGGGCTTGCGCTGGAAACGGGGGGCAGATTTAAATTGTATGGAGCGCAGGACGACAAGGCAAAAACCGTAAAAGGAATTTTTTGGAGCGAAAATACTGGCGATGGCAATTCATACTTTGCAAGTGTTACCGAAAAAAACCTGGACCTTGAGGTACTTGCGCGGCCTTCGGTGCGCTATGTTACATCTATGGGGCGTTTAAAAGTGGGGCTTTCCGGCGGCTTTGGCGTTGGGTTTAAATTTGGGGATTCTACCACAAAAACTTATGAATGGGGAGATTACGCCGGCTATTTAGCCGATGATGACCCGTATAGTGACGTAAATCTATACAGTGGTAGCGGACTTGATGATACCAGCGCGATAAAAACCGAAACACCCGCTTTGGATTTGGGACTTTACCCCAATTTGGGCGTGGGCTTTAGCTTTGAAGTGGTTCCAGACGCATTTGCCGTAAACGGCGGCGTTGGCGGCACCCAGACGCTTTACAGACTGCGCACAGGGGAAAAAACAACTACCGATGGTAGTGGTGTTTCAACAACAAAACCACTGCTTGAACAGGAATGGGGCAAGCCGCTTGGCCAGTTTGTGCTTGGCGCTACCTTTAAATTTAAAGAAAAATTTACGCTGGATGCGGTATTCTCCAGCAACGGCACTTCGCTTGACAACTCTAACTTTGTGCTTCAACTAGCCGCTTCTTTTTAACATACTTCCTCGCGCTTCCGAAACACGGAGCGCGAGGAAACTTGCCGCAACAAGAAGCGCGCCGCAGGCGGCGGCCTCGCCATAACGATAAGCGCCGGCGGCGCGGTAAATAAAAAGCGGCATTGTTTCGTAATTTTTTACACCAAGCATAATTATTGTATTAAGCTCCCCTAAACTTATGCACGCGGAAAAGCCAAACGCCGAACGAAGCGCCGTTGAAATTAAAGGCAGCTCAAAGAATGCCCGCCTTAGCGGAGACGCGCCAAAAACAAGCGTCTGGCGGTGAATTGAAGGCGGCAAAGCGCGCAAAGCGCCATAAACTGAATTAAACGCAAAGGGAAGCGCTATAAGCGCCTGCGCCGCCGCAGCCATTAACACGGTTCCGGAAAGTGCGCGGCCATAAAAAGAACTAATTCCAAGCCCCAGCACCACGCCGGAGCTTGCCGCGCTTAGCGTAATTAAACCGCGAAAAAAACCGCCATTCCCCTCTTCCCGCTGGCAAAGCGCCTGCGTCCCAAAAAACGCCAAAACCAGCGTAAAGCACGCGCTAAGCGCGGCAAGCGCCGCAGAGCGTACAAATGCCCCAAAAAGCCTTTCTCCAGAAGCGCTCCAGTTTAACAGCGTAAAAACCGCCGCAGACGCGCGGCTTGGCGCGGCAAAAAACGAATCGGCTATTACCGCCAGAACAGGCCCCAACGCAAGCAGCAGAATTGGCAGCATAAGCACAGTGGAAGGCGAAAAGGCGGGGGCGTTGCGGGGGCAGGCCCCCGCAGAGGGGGGCAGCCCGCAGCGAAGCGCGGGCGAGGGGGGAGACTTCCCCCCGCAAAAAACACGCTCTAAAAAAAGAAACAGGGCAAACACCGTCCAGGCAATAAGCGTTTCTATTAACGCAAGCGCGCCGGCGCTGGAAAAATCGAGCGTAACCCGCGCATGACGGAATATTTCTACGGCAAGCGTAGACCTTCCGGCTCCGCCAAGCAGCAAAACTATTGCAAAACTTGTAAAACAATATAGAAAAACAAGCAGAGACGCCGCCAAAATACGCGGCAGCGCAAGCGGAATGGATACAAAAACCAGCGTTTTTAAGGGATTTGCGCCAAGCGACCACGAAACCGCACTGTAAGAGGCGCGAATCTGTTCAAAAGCATCCGCGCCAATCCGCATTATAAGCGGAAAATTGTAGCAGGCATGGCAAAAAATAACCGCCTGCGGCCTGTAAAGCACTCTGAACGCCGTTTCTACGCCAAAAAGCGCCTCGAAAAATCTGTTTACTATGCCGGAATTGCCCCAAAACAGAACAAACCCAAGCGCCATAATAATTGGCGGCAGCGCAAAAGGAATTGCCGTAACAGAGCGCATAAGCGCCTTGTGCTTAAACCCGCGCGAACTTACAAGCGCGGCGGCAGGCAGCGCAAAAACAATGCTTAAAGCGGTGCTAAGCGCCGCCTGCGCAGCCGTCCAGCCGGTAACAGTCCAAATCCAGGGCGCTTTTAGCGCCGAAAGGTTTTTTAAGCCGGGTAAAAGCGCGGCAATGTAGGGCAGCACAAAAAAAAAGCACAGCGCCGCAAAAGGGAGCAGCGCAAAAAGCAGGGAGTAGTGTCTGAAAAACGCGCTTTTTTTAGTCGTCATCCTGTATTTTGCGCGGATTTTTTTTTGAGAAGATGCGGCAGAAAAAAGACAAAATTGGGACTGAATACCAGAAGGGCAGGCTTAACATAACATCCTTAAGAATTCCGCGCCTGTCCAGATTGTAAAGTTCGCTTAATGTTTTTAATTCGCCGCCGTTAAAAATTTTGTTATATTCTGAATCCGGAGCTGCCGCAAATTCTTTTTGCAAAAGCCGAAGCTTTACATCCTGATACAGTATGACGACAAAGGGTTTTATTTTTTTTATAACGGCGTTCAGCATTATTTCAAAAGAAGAATCGTTTTTTATTGCAGGTTCGGGACTATAGTTTTTAATTAATTTATACCAGCGTTTTGTTATATAAGCGCGTATTTCCTGCCGCGAAGAATGTACAAGCTCGTTAAACGCTGCAAACACAACTTCTTTTTTTATAAAATATTTTTCTTTAAATTCATCGTAAAAAACAATTAAGGGAGGCAAAAAATTTGTTTCGCCTGAATCGTAAGTGCGCTTTAAAATATATTCGCTTATAATTTCGTGCTTTATTGATTCTATTGCAGGCCTTCCGCTTTTTAGCGGTATTTTATAAATATCCGTAAACTTCCAAAAAAAAGGAGGGTCGCTTAACTTTGAATAAAGGTCGTTTAACATATATTCTTTTTCGTTTTTTTGCGCGGCAAGCTCGCGGTAATAACTGTTGTATGCCTTTATAAATTCGGTACTCTGCCGTACGGCAATGTCCGACTCTGTAGGCGGGGTTTTATCTGAACCGCACATTTCGTTTATAAATTCACATAGTTTTATCCACATGATAAACGCATCTTCGTCGCCATTGCGCATAAAAGTTATGCAGCCTATCGGGTTTTTTACAATGAGGTCCATTATCGTATTTGCCTGCATAAAACGGTCCGGGAATACGCTGCGTATCCGCGTTAAACAAAAACCGCGGTTATCTTTGTTGATTAAAAACATTCGTAGTTTTGCTATTGAAGCGTCCAAAAGACGCGATTCCAAAAAAGACGCAAGCAGATATGTAGCGCCCAAACTATTTGAAAAAGAATATTTTATTATGGGAATGTCGTCCTCTGGAGTTTCGCGCAGAAGATTTACAAATTCTTTTTCGTTTGTTGCAAGAATCACATCCGCAGACGGATTAAATCTTATTGTTTTATCGTTTGGAAAAATATTTTTTTCCTGTTTTTCTATGTCCTTCCACGCCGTGCGGATACGCTCTACAAAAAATTGCGGAAAATAAATGTTTTCGTGCCCGCCCTCTTTTTGAATGCTGCAAATTTCGCTTGCTATAAGCATTTTAAGGTCGGTTTCAAATTTTTCGCGCGGACGCTTTGTCCACACTTCCCAACTGCGGTCTTTTTGCGCCTTGTAAAGCGCGTGAGAAGAAAGTTCTTTAAAAAGAATATCCCTGTCTATAAAGGCAGTGCCATTACGCTCTGCATAATCAAGCAAAATTGCCTGCAGGTCTGTATCCAGCATAATTTACCTTTTTGAAATATTATTTGTGCTTAGCAGCTTGCGCCTCGATTCTACAAGACATTCTAGTTCAAAATGCATATTCATGTCAATTTGTTCCGCTATTGGCAAAACATAAACCGCTGTTTCTTCGGTATAGCGCGCTATAAATCCGGGGTCGGTTACAAAACCGAGCGAAATCATATTTGAAATTCTGTCTGCGCATTTTAAAATTTTGGCTTTTTCTGAACCATGTTCTTTTATGCGCGTTAAAAATTCCGGCTTGTTTTCGTCCGGCCTGCGCGATACTTCCAGCACAAGTTCGTAAACTTTGTGCGATTCGTGGTCTACAGATAAAATTACATTGCGGTTATATTCCGGTATATCTTCGATTAAATCGTGTATTATAGCGGCTTTTAATAATATGGAATCGATATACGCATAGTCTAAAAGAATTGTCATTGTATCGAGCTGGTGGCGGAACATATTTCCTCCGGCAACACGCGATTTGCCGATAAGCGCCGTAGCAAGGTACATATAAGGCGCAAGATGCATTTCTTTTAAAACGTGCATTTGGTCGGGAGTCATGCCTGTTCCTTAAATCGCATTAGATAGTCCTCTATTTTTTCGATACGCGCGCGCGCTTCAACAAGTTTTTGTTTTTCCGCCGCTATAAGCTCCGCAGGCGCGCGCAAAATAAAATTTTGGTTTGCAAGTTTTGCTTCCAACTGCAAAATATATTTTTTGTCACGCTCCATTTCTTTTTCCCATTTTAATACCAATGTTTTAACATCCACAGCGTCCGCTATGCGCAAAAACAGCCCATAGCCTGTTCCTGCAAAAGCTATCATGCCGGAAGCCTGAACTTCAGAAGCGCCGGTGTTTGAAGGCTCTATTTTAACTTCGTTTAAACCGGCAAGCGCTTTTATAAGCGCTTCGTTTTGTTTTACAAAATCAAAGTTTAACTCGTTCTCAACAGTGATTAGCGCCTGTATTTTTTTCTCGTGCGGAACCACGGCCTCGCTTCTGATTGTTCTTATTGAACGAATTATTTCCTGTAAGAAAGAAAAGCGCAATTCCAGTTCTGCGTCTGTTTGAGTTTCGCTGCCGGACGGATAGGCCGCCATAACAAGCAGCGCCGGCCTGCCGCCCTCGCCCTGGCCGCCGCCATCGCCCTGGCCACTGCTTTGAACTGGGGCGCTGCCTGGAACTGTGGCGCTGCCTGGAACTGTGGCGCTGCCATCGGCCTGTGCGCCGCCATCGCCCTGCGCGCCGCCCTCGACTTGCGCGCCGCCTTCGGCCTGCGCGCCGCCTTCGCCCTGGCCGCCGCCCTCGGATATAACGGAGATTACTTTGCCGTAAATCTCTTCAGTAACAAAGGGCAGCAATGGATGAACTAGTTTTAAACTTTCCGCAAGTACATTCAAAAGAACGCTTACCGCGCGGTCTTTTTCGGCATCATCACCATGCTTTGTTGAAAGTTTTGTCGCCTCAACATACCAGTCGCAAAAATCATTCCAAAAATATTCATAAGCGCACTGCGCCGCTTCGTTGTAACGGTAGCCTTCAAACGCGGCGCGCATGATTTTTGCCGCCCTGCCAAGTTTTGAATAAATCCATTTATCAAACAAATTTAAATGAGGCGTTTTAACATAAGCGCGTCCATCCAAATTCATTAAAATATAACGGCTTGCATTCCAGATTTTATTTGCAAATTTGCTGCCAAGCTTAAAACTCTCTTTATCAATTAACACATCCTGACCCTGCGCGCACATAAAACCAAGCGTAAACTTTAAAGCGTCCGCTCCATATTCCGCGATAAGTTCAAGCGGGTCTATGCCGTTGCCAAGACTCTTGCTCATCTTGCGGCCTTCCCTGTCGCGCACAAGTCCTGTTATGCAAATATCACGGAAGGGCACAGCGCCCGTAAACTCAAGCCCCGCCATTATCATTCTGGAAACCCAAAAGAAAATTATGTCGTAACCCGTTACAAGCGCTGTTGTAGGATAGTAGAGTTTTAAATCCGGCGGAATATCCGCAGCGCAATTTGTATCCGGCGCTTTTTCCCAGCCCAGCGTTGAAAACGGCCAAAGCCAGCTCGAAAACCAGGTGTCCAGCACATCTTCATCCTGTTCAACTTTGCCGCCGCAATGCGGGCAAACCGCAATATCTTCGCGGGAAACCGTGGTTTTGCCGCAGGCAGCGCAGTTCCACGCGGGAATCCTGTGCCCCCACCAAAGCTGACGCGAAATACACCAGTCGCGTATATTTTCCAGCCAGTGGCGGTAAGTATTTTCCCACTTGCGCGGATAAAACACAATTTCGCCGCGCTGCCAGGCGGCAAGCGCTTTTTGTGCAAGCGGCTGCATTCTTACAAACCATTGTTCAGATAAATAAGGCTCTATAATTGTATGACAACGGTAGCAGTGTCCTACAGGGTGCGTTATTTCTTCTTCTTTAAGATAGCAGCCCTCCGCTTTTAGCGCGGCAATCACCGCCTCGCGCGCATTTTTGACGCTAAGCCCGCGAAACGCCTCCGGAACATTATCGTTAAGCGTTCCATCCGCGTTAAGAATATTGATTACCGGAAGTTTATGACGCTTTCCAAGTTCCCAGTCGTTAGGGTCGTGCGCAGGAGTAATTTTTACCGCGCCTGTTCCAAAATCTTTATCTACATAGCTATCCGCCACTACAGGAATGGCACGGCCTGTAAGCGGCAGTTCGGCATTTTTTCCGGTAAACGCCTTGTAACGCTCATCGTCCGGATGAACCGCAATCGCCGTATCACCCAAAAGCGTTTCCGGCCTTGTTGTTGCTATTTCAATATAAGCCGGAACAGAAGCGCCGTCTAAAATCTTGTATTTTATATGATACATCTTTCCCGCGGTTTCTTCGTGTTCAACTTCATCATCGGCAAGCGCCGTGCCGCAGGAAGCGCACCAGTTTACAAGATACTCGCCTTTGTATATTAGATTGCGTTCGTAAAGCGTTACAAAAACCTCGCGCACAGCGCGGGAAAGTCCGGCGTCCAGCGTAAAACGCTCGCGCGTCCAGTCAACGCCCGCTCCCATTTTTTTGATTTGAAGCGAAATAACTGAATGATGTTCTTCTTTTACCCGCCATGCCTCTTCCAAAAACGCCGCCCTTCCAAGTTCCCGCCTGCTTTTTCCGGCGGCGCGAAGCCTTTTTTCTACAATATTCTGAGTTGCAATACCGGCATGGTCGGTTCCGGGAAGCCATAGCACCGGCCGCCCGCACATTCTGTGATAGCGTGTTACAATATCCTGTAAACTGATATTTAACGCATGACCCATGTGAAGCACGCCTGTAACATTGGGCGGCGGAATTACCACAACAAACGGCTTGAGATTTTCGGCAGACGCTTTGCTGCCGGCATCTGAACCGCGTCCGCCTGAATCAGCGCCTTCTGTGCGCCTATTGCAGGAAGTGTCCATGTTTGCCGTAACCGGACTAAATACGCCTGAATCGCGCCATTTTTTGTATATGGCATCTTCAAAAGAATTAGGGTTAAAAGATTTTTCGAGTTCTATAGAGCGCACATAGCAATTATCGTCAAAACAGGCTCTTATTGCAAGAAGCCATTTGATAAACCAGCAGCCGGCGGCGAATTAAAAACCGCGAAAAACCAGCAGCCGGCGGCGAATTGAAAACCGTGAAAAACCAGCGGCCGGCGGCGAATTGAAAACCGCAAAAAACCAGCGGCCGGCGGCGAATTGAAGACCGCGAAAAACCAGCGGCCGGCGGCGAATTGAAGACCGCGATAAACAATTGTCAATTTGCTCAACTATTTGTATATTTAATCGAACAGATAGTTAAGTATTAAACACATTTTCTGGAGGTAAAATATGCTGCGTTACATTGACCACAAACTTATGGGACGTGGACAGCACGGATGGCTGGACAGCCATTTTCATTTTTCTTTTGCCGAGTACTTTAACCCGGACAATATTAATTTTGGGGCGCTTCGTGTGTTGAACGATGACCAGGTACAGATTGATGAGGGTTTTGGCACACACCCCCACAAGGACATGGAAATTATTTCTTATGTAGTGGACGGCGAATTGACGCACAAGGACAGTATGGGCAACGAAAGCACCCTGAGTAGAGGACAGGTGCAGTACATGAGCGCCGGAACCGGTGTTCTGCACAGCGAGTACAACCACGGTGATAAACTGCTGCGGTTTTTGCAGATTTGGATTCTGCCGGACGGAAAGAACTATAAGCCCAATTACGGCGATTATCGCTTTAAACTGGAAGACCGCCGCGAAAAATGGCTGCCCATTGCCACTTGGTACAACAACGCCGAAAATGACGCGCCTATAAAAATCCATAGCGACATTAATATGTATGCTTCGATTGTGCCCGCCGGAAAAAGCATCGATTTTAAAGCCGGCGTTGGTAGGCAGGCTTACCTCGTGCTGATTGAGGGAGAGGCCACGGTCAATGATATTCGCATGAAAATGCGCGATGCTCTGGAAATAACCGAAGAAGCTGTGCAAATAACAGCAGGCGAAGAATCGCATATTATTGTGATTGAAATGGAAAAATGGAAAAGTGAAGAGCGGTAAGCCTTCGGACTTGCGGCGGGTTCCGCCTGAAGCCGGCTAAACCGCGTTGCGGTTTAGCCGGCCGGCCGTCGTCTGCGCCGCGCTTGCGCGCGGCATTGCGGCCCACGCGGCCGATGTGTAATGCAGCGCCCTGCTTGGCAGGGCGCTGCATTGTTGGCCGCCCCCTCTGCGCAAAGCGCAGAGGGGGACACGCCGGAAAAGCGCGCCGCGCTTTTCCGGCTGCCGGCGTTTGCCACCGCGAGGCGGCCGCGCGAGGCGCTGTTGCCTGCGCGGACGCGCAGACCGCGGGGGCAGTCCGCCTGCGGCGGCCTCTACCTGAAGCCGTCGCCTGCGGCGCGCAGCGGCCGATGTGTAGGCAGCGCACTGCTTGGCAGGGCGCTGCATTGTTTGCCGCCCCCCTCTGCGCAAAGCGCAGCGGGGGACACGCCTGAAAAGCGCGCCGCGCTTTTCAGGCCGCCGGCGTTTGCCGCCGCAGGCGGCCGCGAAGCGCTGCTGCCTGCGCGGACGCGCAGACCGCGGGGGCAGTCCGCCTGCGGCGGCCTCTACCTGAAGCCGGCGAAACCGCGTTGCGGTTTAGCCGGTCTTATCGCCCCACACCGGCCGCTTCGCATGGCGAAGCGGCCGGGCACATCTTCTGCCCCCAGCGCGGTGCGCGGTCTTATCGCAGGCGGGGGTGGGCTAGAGAGAAGGCGGCGGCTTTGATACAATGCGGCAAGAGGTAAATATGGGCGAAAAAAACTCAATCAACGAAAAACTCAACGCCGTCCGTCATTCGCTTTCTCATATTATGGCGGAAGCTGTAACACGCCGCTTTCCAGGCACAAAATGCGCGATTGGTCCCGCAATTGAAACGGGCTTTTACTACGACTTCAAACTCCCGTCTCCGCTAAAAGAAGAAGACCTGGAGGCGCTCAGCGCAGATATGAAGCAGATTATCGAAGAAAATGAAGAATTTGTCCGCGTTGAGCTTAGCCGCGAAGAGGCCTTAAAGCGCTTTGCGGACGAACCTTATAAACTCGAACTTATAGAAGGACTGCCCAAAGACGAACCCATTTCCATTTATGAGCAGCGCGATTCTTCCGGCTTTGTCCGCTGGTTTGATTTATGCGCCGGGCCTCATGTAACAAATTCACGCCAAATTCACAGCGGCGCTTTCAAATTAATGAATATTGCCGGCGCTTACTGGCGCGGAGATGAAAAACGCGGAATGCTTACCAGAATATACGCTACCGCATGGGAATCGCCAAAGGAACTTAAAGCGCATCTTGCATTTCTCGAAGAAGTTGAAAAACGCGACCACCGTCGTCTTGGAAAGGAGCTGGATCTGTATTCAACTCACGAAGAAGCGGGCGCAGGCCTTATCTACTGGCATCCAAATGGCGGCCGTTTGCGCGTGGCCATTGAGGATTTTTGGCGAAAAGAGCATTATAAAAACGGTTACGAGATACTCTACACCCCCCATATAGGTAAAAGCTGGCTTTGGGAAACATCAGGGCACCTTGGTTTTTACAGCGCCAATATGTACAGCCCCATGCAAATTGATAATCAGGACTACATAATAAAGCCGATGAACTGTCCTTTTCATATTTTAATTTACAAAAGTTCAGGGCGCAGTTACCGCGAGCTGCCTCTGCGCTGGGCGGAGCTGGGGACTGTTTACCGTTACGAGCGTTCAGGCGTTTTGCACGGGCTTCTGCGTGTTCGCGGATTTACACAGGACGACGCCCATATCTTTTGTACGCCGGCGCAGATGGAAGATGAGATTATCGAAGTTCTACGGTTCAGTCTTCAAATTTGGAAGATATTCGGGTTTGAAGAGATAAAAGCCTACATCGCCACGCGCCCTGCGGAAAGCGTGGGTGAGGAAGAACGCTGGGTTGCCGCAACGAACAGCCTTCGCAAAGCGGCGGAAAAAGAGGGGCTTGTTTGCGAAATAGATGAAGGCGGCGGGGCATTTTATGGCCCAAAAATCGATTTAAAAGTGAAAGACGCTTTAGGGCGCGAATGGCAGATGACGACGATTCAATTTGATTTTAACGAACCGGAACGTTTTGATATGAGTTTTATCGATGCGGACGGCAGCCGTAAGCGGCCTTACATGATTCATCGCGCGCTTTTGGGTTCACTGGAACGTTTTTTCGGCGTTCTTATAGAGCATTTTGGCGGCGCTTTTCCGGTTTGGTGCGCTCCATGGCAGGCAGCCGTAATTCCTGTAAGCGAAACTTTTTTTGGCTATGCGGAAAAAACTATGGCGGCGCTTAAAACACAGGGGCTTCGTGTTTGCGCGGAACTTTCCGGCGAACGGCTTAACGCCAAAATCCGCGCTTGTCAAACAAAAAAAATCCCATATATGCTTGTAGTGGGCGAAAAAGAAGAGGCGCAGGGGACGGTAGCCGTGCGTCTGCGCGATGGCAGGCAGCTTCCGGCAATGAAGCTTGAAGAATTTATAACTTATATTGATAAAAAAATCGAATCCAAAAGTATCGATTTATAACACTTACAAAAATCTGAACGCCGCGCTGCAAGAGCGGGGCTGTAACATTGGCGCGCTTTTGCGCGGTGTTTAACCGGCGCGGCCGGTTTCAGGCCGCAGGTATCAGCGGCTGGTTTCAGCGGCCGGTATAATTCGGTGGTTTCATGCGGCCGGCATGAGCCCGTCGCTACCAACCGGCGCGGCCGGCAAGCCGCAGGTTGGCTTACAGGATTTGAGCCGGGTCAACGTCTACTTCAAGATAAACGCGCGGGTCTTTTTTAATGCCATATTCTTCAAGAGCGCTGCGGCAAGCCGCGTGGAGCCGCGCCATGTTTTCTCCGCGAAGCAGAAGTTGATGCCGGTGGCTGCCGGATAAAAGCGATATTGAACATTCGGAAGGGCCAAGAATGTCGTAATCCTCCGTTATTACCGGACGGACAAGCTCGAAAAACCGGTTAATCGCCGTAACAACCCTGTCCTTGTTTTTTCCGCGCGCCACAATGCGTATAAGCCGCGTCCACGGAGGAAAGCGCTGTAAACGCCGGTTTTCAAGTTCGGCGTTAAAAAAACCTTCAACATCAAGCGCGCATGCGGAACGAATTACAGGGTCAAAGGGGCGCAGCGTTTGAACAAGCACTTTACCATCCGGCGAAAAACGTCCTGCGCGGCCGGCAACTTGCACAATAAGCGAAAAGGTGCGTTCCGCAGCGCGAAAATCCGGCAAATGCAGGCCTGTATCGGCAAAAATAACGCCTACCAGCCGGACTCCTGCAAAATTCAGCCCTTTTGCGACCATTTGCGTTCCCAAAAGAATATCTATCGCGCCGGCGCGAAACATCGTCAGCGTTTCTTCAAGAACATCTTTTCTCATTATCATGTCGGAATCGAGACGCCGCACCCTAAGTTCCGGGAAACGGCGTTTTACTTCTTCTTCTACCATTTCCGTCCCAATTCCAATAAAACCCGCTTCAAGAGAGCCGCAATTCGGGCAGGATTCAGGAGGAACCGTTTCGTATCCGCAGTAATGGCAAATTGCCTTGCCAATCGATTTATGCCATGTAAGCGAAACAGAACAGCGTTTGCAGGTAAGTTCAAAACCACATTCTTTACAGTGATAAAAGTATGAAAAACCACGCCTGTTCAAAAAAAGTATGCTCTGTTTGCCCGCCAGCGCGGTTTTTCGGATCTCTTCCTGTAACTCGGCGGAAAGACAGCTAGAACTGTGTTCAATGTTTACTATTTTTATATCCGGCATTTTCCCGCCGGAAAGCCTCGTGGTAAGATCAAGCCGTTGTATCCGGCCTTCGTTCATAAGCCGCCATGCTTCAAGAGAGGGCGTTGCAGAGCCCATAACCAGCGTAGCGCTGGAAACCGCGCAGCGGTGCATGGCAATTTGTCTTGAATGATAGCGCGGCGTATTTCCAGACTTAAACGAACCGTCATGCTCTTCGTCTATGATTATAAGCCCAAGTTTTCTAACAGGCGCAAAAATCGCGCTGCGCGGCCCAACTATAATCCGCGCTTCGCCCGCGCGGATTCGCCGCCATTGGGCAAGCCGTTGTCCGGCGCTAAGCCCCGAATGAACCATGGCGGCAAGGTTGCCAAAACGTTCACTGATTATTTCCGCCGCCTGTTGTGTAAGGGAAATTTCCGGCACAAGATAAATTACAGACATACCGGCGGTTAAAAAACGTTCCGCAGCGCGCAAAAAAACTTCAGTTTTACCTGAACCGGTAATGCCGTAAAGATAGTAATGCTGAGGAGAAAGCGCATGGCCTTCTTCATCTCCTCTGCCGCCAGTCTTCCAGCCGCCCCCGGACGCGTCCGCGTTTCCTGTTCCGCCGCTGTTTGCAAAAAATTTATCAGCATTTTCCTTGCCGGAGCCGGAATTACTCCGGCTGCCTACAACGCCGGTTATGGCGGCAAGCGCCGCTTCCTGCTCGGCAGAGAGCGTAAGCCGCTTGTGCGCTATATTTTCAAAATCACCGCACGAAATAGCAGTTAAACCCGCAGCGCGGGTTGCGCTGGGCAGTACGGCGGCAATCGCCTCTCCGTGGCTGCAAAAATAATAAGCCGAAATCCAGCGCGAAAGCTCAATTTCTTCTTCTCCAAAAAGCGGCATTTTATCGACAACACGCCATATTGGTTTGAGTGAATTGCTTTTAATACTTGAGGGCAGTTCGGAAACTTCGCTTATAATATAGCCTACGCGCTCACCGGTACGTCCAAACTCGGCAACAGCGCGGCTTCCAACCTGCGCTTCCTCCAGGTGGGAATAGTATATCCACGATTGTTTTACCGGAGTGTCAAAAATAAGTTCAAAATAACGCCGCCTCATAGTAATCTGAATAAAATATCAGAGAAAGCAACTATGCTCAATAGCCCTTTCACGCGCTGTAAATTCCGAATTAGAGAAAATGATTAAAGGCACAGTTTAATATACATTCAGGGTATTTTGGGCGCATTTTTGCCGGAGGCATAAGCGACGGGGCTGCGCCGCTGCGCCCACCGCTATGTGGGCCGCCGCGACGTGGGCCGCCGCGCCGCGGTCCCGTCCTGCGGGTTTGCGCTGGGGGGGCTGACGATAAAACCGCGCAAGCGCAACGCGCTTGCGCGCGGGCATAAAAAAGAGAATAAAAATCTATAAGATTTTTATTCTCTTCCTAATCCTAATCCTCTTCCTAATCCTAATCCTAAATGCCGCTCCAAATTCCAACCGGCAAAAACCGCGCTTTCCGCTACAATTTGCTTCGCTTCGCTTGCAAATTCCGCTTCAATCGCTTGCGCGTTTGCTATGCGCGCCCGCTGCGCGGGCGCGGGCCGGTTTGCGTGGTGGGCAAACAAGGCAGCCGGAAAAGCGCTCCGCGCTTTTCCGGCGTGGCCGTCCGCGCTGCGCAGGGTGGGCCGTGGCAAACAAGACAGTCCCTGGCTGTCCGTCCGCTTCGGCCTGCGCAGCGGACGGGCTTGGGAAACAGACCTGTGGCGGCTTAAACCTGCGGCATACACCGGTTGACTTGCCCGCGAAACCGCAACAATGCGGTTTCGCGGGTCGTGCGGCCACTCGCCGCACGACACAGGCGCGTCCTGCCCTGCGCGTTTGCGCA
>JAIRPU010000011.1 GCA_031256815.1 Spirochaetaceae bacterium | reverse complement strand
CACTGCCGCAGGCGGCCTCCACCGGCAGCCCACGAAACCGCAATGCGGTTTCGTGGGGCGTTTTCCCCCGCGCCGCCCGCTGTGCGCGGGCGCGCCCAGTACTTCCCCGGCCTGCGTTTACGCAGGCCGCGGCTGGCAACAATGTCGCGAAGCGGGCTGGCAACAAGGCCGCGCACGCGGGCCAGCGGCAATGGCCGCGCCGGTTCATCATTTTCCCCTAATTCTAAATTGCCGGGGTTTCAAGTTCAATTTTACTAAAATCCAGTTCAAGCGCGCTATAAAGCCGCGCTGCCTCATCTGTTCTGCTGTGTAAAACCGGATGTTCCGGACTAAAAATAGAACAGCAATCTGTGTAGGGGAGTATTGAAATTGGATAGCTGCCAATTTTTACCGCTTTTTTTATTATTGATTCTTTATCCATGCCTATAAGGGGGCGAAGCACCGGCAATGTGGCGCGGCTTTGTGTGGAAGCTATATTTTCGACAGTTTGGCTTGCCACCTGCGAAAGGCTTTCGCCTGTAACAAGGCAAGCGCATTTTTCACGCCGCGCAACCATAGATGCCATTTCCATCATTGCCATACGCAGCAGAATGGTTGCCCAGGCTTCCGGCGCGCGCTCTTTTATTCGCTGCTGTACTGAAGCAAAGTTTGCCACAAACAGTTTTAAATTAATTGAATAACGGCGAAGCAGCGCGGCAAGCATTACGGCTTTTTGTTTGGCTTCGTTTGAGGTATACGGATAAGCGTGAAAGTAAATTGCGTTAAGCCGCAATCCGCGCAGCAGCATTAAAAAACCGGCCACAGGCGAGTCTATTCCGCCGGATAGCAGCAAAAGCCCCCTTCCGGCTGAACCTACAGGCAAGCCGCGCAATGCGGGTTTTTCTTTTCCGTAAATAAACGCGCGCTCCCTTATTTCGACACAAATCTTTACATCCGGATTTTTAACATTAACTTTAAAATTTGGCAGCGCGTTTAATACGGCCTCGCCAGCCGCGCAGTTTAATTTGTAAGAAGTCAGCGGAAAACTTTTATCTGTTCTGCGCGATTCAAACTTAAAACTTTTCGCTCCCTCTTCAAAACAAAGCCGCGCTTCTTCCACACAGGCGGCAATTACGGCGTTTTCTGTTTTTTCCGCCGTCCGCGCGCGCGCCCAGCCTGTAATACCGGAAAGGTGAGAAAAAGCAGACTCCGCTTGTTCAGCGGCTTCGTCCGCGCAGTTTACATATATTCTGCCATCGCGGCTTTGTATTTGGGCAGACGTACCGGCAAGCAATGCCGTTAGATTGCGTAAAAGGATTCTTTGAAATATCGCCTTATTTCCTTTTTTAAGGGAAAGTTCGCCGGGTTTCAAAAGAAAGGTCATTGTTTGTAAGGTTTACCGGTATCGTAACGTCCTTCTCTGTTTTCGCCTTCAAGAATAGGAATGTCTATAACTGTCCCTACTTCAATAAGATTCGGATTATTCGGGTCGGGTATTTTTTGTTTGTTTGCTTCGTATATCAATGTCCAGCGATGAGGATTGCTGTAAAATTTAACCGCGATATTCCAAAAACAATCGCCAAATTCGTCCCATGGGCGGACTGTATACTGATTCGGATTTTTTGGCATATCCGGCGGTATTTCAATTTTACCCTCCGCAGTCTTTTTGGGAGGCGCGGCAACGGCTTCAAGGTCGCGCTTTACGGCAAGCGCGTTTTCCAGCGCCCCATGAAGTTCGCCGCTTTTTCTGCAATCCACCGCTACGCCAAAGTGCGCCTCGGCGTTTTTAAGCTGCACAGGAAAATAAGTAGCCGCTTCGTTTGCGCGCGCCCATGCAATTTGGTCGGAAGCTTCGGTAATTGCGCGCGACACCTGCGCCTCCAAAACACGCTTGGCTATATATTCATCAGATAACTTTGCCAAACGCTCCGCTTCGGCGGAATGTTTGGCGGATTTGTCGTAGTCGCCTTCCTCCAGCGTCAGTCTGGCAAGGCTTCGCTGTTTTAAACTTTCGATGTAATAATCATTATTAAGAATAGCATAGCTCACCTTAGGTTTTTCTTCCTGCGCAAAAGCTAAGTTTGTTAATAAAACAAACACAAAAAGTGTAAAACATTGTTTTTTCATACTGTTTCGCCTTCTTCTACTTCGTTAATTGGAAATTGTTCTCCTGTTACGGCAAACGCCGCCTGTGCCCTTGCGGCTTCTTCCTCTTCCTCAATTTTACGATCTTCAAGTATCTTTTCCATGTAAGCATCCAAATCTTCGCTTTCTGAATCGAAAAGTTTAACGTCATGATACCGCTTCATTCCGGTACCCGCAGGTATCGGATGGCCTATGATAATATTCTCTTTTAAGCCGCGCAGATAATCTGTTGAACCGCCAATCGCCGCGTTTGTAAGAACACGGGTTGTTTCCTGGAAGCTCGCCGCGGAAAGAAAGCTGTCGATGTTAAGGCTCGCCTTTGTAATGCCCTGAAACACAGGCCGGCCAACCGCAGGCTGACCGCCTTCCTGCAAAACACGCTCGTTTTCTTCGTGGAACTTGTATTTATCAACCATTTGCCCAAATATGAACTTTGTATCGCCTACAGAGGCAATTTCTATTTTACGCATCATCTGGCGTATAATAACGCCAATATGTTTATCGTTTATCGAAACACCCTGAAGCCGGTAAACTTTTTGAATTTCGTCCATAAGATAGCGCTGCAGGCGGCTTTCGCCCAATATGTGCAGCACTTCATGCGGCGACCAGGCGCCATCGCACAAAGGCTCACCCGCTTCAACGGAGTCTCCGTCTCGAATAAGCAGCCGTTTTGTTGTTGGAATTAGGTGTTTGTATTCACGTCCCAAATCGTCCTGAATCATAACTACGCGCTTGCCTTTAACAACGCTTTTGAAAACCACTTTGCCTGAAATTTGCGCCAGCACAGCAGGACTTTTCGGTTTTCTCGCCTCAAAAAGCTCGCTAACGCGGGGCAGGCCCGATGTAATATCAAGCGCTTTTGCTGATTCCCTTAAGGTTTTTGCTATGGAATGTCCGGCGGCAATTTTTTCGCCTTCGTCAACAAGCACATAAGCGCCGCCCGGAAGCGGGTAGCTAACAAGTTCATTGCCTGCATCGTCCGCAATTATTATTCGCGGCTGTTTGGATTCAAGCTGAAAATCGGCAATGCGTTTTTCAAGATTGCCGGTTTCTTCGTCAACTTCAATTTTAAGCGTTGAACCTTCGATTATATCTTCAAATTTAACAATCCCGGACGCTTCGGCGATTATAGGGTCGCTAAAAGGGTCGAATGTGGCAAGCGCTTTATCCGCCTCTACAATATCTCCCTGTTGAACAATAAATTCAGCGCCATTACGGATTTCAACTTTTTGTTCCTGACCTATAAGATAAAGCGTTTTTCCTTTTATCATTGCAAAAGCATTGTCCGCCGCAATAACATCTTTTGTTCCATGTTTAATTATGGCAGTCCCTTTTGCTACTCTTTTGCCGTCTTCAACAAGAATTGAATCCGTTTGAGTGCATTTATACTCTTTTATTACACGGCTTACTGTTGCCTGGCCTTTTCGTGTAAAGAGCCAGTGCCCGTTTTGAAGTTCAACATGAGTTCCGGTTACATCGTGTATATAAGCAGGATATTTAAGCGAAGTACGGTTTTCTTCGCTAATTTTTGTGGCGGCTCCGCCTATATGGAAGGTGCGCATTGTTAGCTGCGTGCCCGGCTGCCCGATTGACTGCGCCGCTATGGTGCCGACCGCCTCGCCAATATCAACACTGCGGTTTGTAGCCAAATTACGCCCATAACAACGGCGGCAGACACCGTGTTTTGCTTCGCAGGTAAGCACGGTACGTATGGTAACAGATTCTATACCGGCTTCCTCGATTTCGCGGGCTATAGTTTCGGAAATTTCTTCGTTTATTCCGATTATCAGCTCTCCGGTTATTGGATGTTTTACCTGCTGCTGGGTATAACGCCCTACGATACGCTCGCTAAGCCTTTCGGTAATTTCTTCGCCGTCTTTTATTGCGGAATACGCAATTCCGTTAATGGTACCGCAGTCATCTTCGTTTACAACCATGTCCTGCGCTATATCGACAAGCCGGCGGGTAAGATAGCCCGCTTCGGCGGTTTTAAGCGCCGTATCTGCCAAACCTTTCCGCGCGCCATTTGTAGAAATAAAGAACTCTATTACCGACAGTCCTTCTTTAAAATTGGAACGTATCGCCAAATCGATAATTTCGCCGGAAGGCTTTGCCATAAGGCCGCGCATACCGGCAAGCTGACGAATTTGGTTTTTACTTCCGCGCGCGCCGGAGTTTGCCATCATATAGATTGAGTTAAACCCGTCGCGGTCGGCTTCCAGCGTCTTCATCATTATTGAAGTTAAATCTTCGTTTGTTTTGTTCCAGACATCAACAACTCTGTCATGCCGTTCCTGCGCGGTAATATGCCCCTGCCGCCACTGTTTTTGAATACTGTCTACATCGTGGTTGGCTTTTTCTATCATTTCACTTTTTTCTTTTGGAACAACAACATCGTCAACGCCAATTGTAGCGCCAAAAACGGTAGCGTATTTATAACCGGTTGCTTTTATAGCGTCCAGCATTTGCACCGTTGTCCACTGGCCTTTTTCTTTAAAAACGTGTTCTATAAGAGCGCGAATTTCTTTATCTTTAAGCTCATAGTTGATAAACGGAATATCCTCCGGCAGCTGTTCGTTAAAAACAAGCCTTCCGGCCGTAGTTTCTATATAGCCGTCTTTATCGCAGGAAACAACGTGCCCTGCCCTATCCCAAATTGTTTTTTTGGTTGGTCTTGCGCGTATAAGCGCCTCCCAGTCAAGCACACTGATTCCGCCAGGGCCAACAGCCTCTACAGCAAACATAACTTCTTCTGTTGTGTTGTACTTGGGCAGCCAGTTTTCCGGCGCGTTTTTGTTTCCAAGCCCCGGCCGCGCCGCCCCGGGTTTTACGCGGGTAAGATAGTTTATTCCCAGAACCATATCCTGCGATGGGAACACAATAGTCTGCCCGTTTGCAGGGTTAAGCAGATTTTTTGCGGAAAGCATAAGAGTCCAGCACTCCATCTGCGCCGCCTGGGTAAGCGGAATATGCACTGCCATTTGGTCGCCGTCAAAATCGGCGTTAAAAGCATGGCAAACAAGCGGATGAAGCTTTATCGCCTTGCCTTCAACCAAAACCGGCTCGAAGGCCTGAATCCCAAGCCTGTGCAGCGTAGGCGCACGGTTGAGTAAAATCGGGTGTTCGCGAATAACCTCGTCAAGGATTGCAAATACTTCCGGTTTTTCCTGTTCAACATGCATCTTGGCTTTTTTTATATTAAAAACAACATTTTTATCGACAAGCTTCTTCATTATAAAAGGCTTAAAGAGTTCCAGCGCCATTTTTGTTGGAAGTCCGCATTGCCACATTTTTAACTCAGGCCCGACGGTAATAACGCTTCGTCCGGAATAATCAACGCGCTTTCCAAGTAAATTCTGCCTGAAACGCCCCTGTTTGCCTTTTAACATATCTGAAATAGACTTTAACGGCCTGTTTGACGCGCCCTTAACAGCGCGTTTCTTTTTTGAATTATCAAAAAGCGCGTCAACCGCTTCCTGCAACATTCGTTTTTCGTTTCTAATTATAATATCCGGAGCGTTAAGCGTAATAAGCCTTTTTAAGCGGTTATTACGGTTTATAACCCTTCGGTAAAGATCGTTTAAGTCGCTGGTTGCAAAACGCCCGCCGTCAAGCTGAACCATAGGCCGCAGTTCAGGAGGAATTACCGGAATAACATCCAGCACCATCCATTCGGGTTTGTTATCTGAATTGCGGAAACTTTCAACAATTTCGATGCGTTTTAACAGCCTTTTATCGCTTTTCAATCCTTTTTCAATCATTTTTTGACGAAGTTCCATGGCTATTTCGTCAAGGTTTAAGCCTTGCAGCAGCACACGAATAGCTTCCGCTCCCATTCCTGCGGTAAAGCCTCCGTTGTAACGCTCCTGCGCGTCGTACCATTCTTCTTCGGTCAGCATATCGCCTTTTTTTAAGTCGGTATCGCCGGCTTCAAGCACAATATATTTTTCGTAATAAAGAATAGAGCGAAGCTGGTTCATGGGTATATCGAGTAGAAGCCCCATACGGCTTGGAACAGAGCGGTAGTACCAGATATGAGATACCGGAGCTGCAAGTTCGATGTGCCCCATTCGCTCGCGGCGGACTTTAAAATGAGTAACTTCGACGCCGCAGCGGTCGCATATAACGCCTTTATAACGAATCGATTTAAACTTGCCGCAATAACATTCCCATTCTTTTGTTGTGCCAAAAATACGCTCGCAAAAAAGGCCGTCTTTTTCCGGCCTTAGGGTGCGGTAATTTATTGTTTCTGGTTTTTTGACTTCTCCATAAGACCATTGCCGTATCATTTCAGGCGAAGCCAGCCTAATCATAATTGAATCAAAATCTTGAATATCTCGCATATTGACCTATTCTATTAGGTTTATACAAGTTTCGTCAAGGAGGCGTACATTCTTTACAGCGATTCCGAATTAGAGAAAACTGATTAACCGGCGCGGTTTAATATATGCATTTATGTTATTTTGGGCGCATTTTTGCCGGCCGTGCGTCCCACCGCCCGCTTCGCGGCACACCGCGCCATCGCGTGAA
>JAIRPU010000007.1 GCA_031256815.1 Spirochaetaceae bacterium | reverse complement strand
TAATATGCCGCGCTTTGCGAAATATCCTCCTGGATTTTTTTTGCGCCCATGCCGTGCGCCTTGTCTTTTCCCTGCCACGACCACGACGCGCCGGGAAATTCTTTCATATAATCGTCCTGCGCCCAATACGAAACGGCTATTCTGTGCGCCGGGCCGTTGGCAATAATGACTTTCATCACGCGCCCTTCCAGCGTAATCGAAGCCCAAAACGTTTGCGGAAAATCCTTCGGAACGTCATCTAAATAAAACCAATTCGTAGCGCCGGTAATATTTTTTGCGCGGCGCGGAACAGGGTTTGGGTATTTCTTTTTGAATTCGGCAAACGCCTTGTCGAATTCGCTTTGTTTTGTTAACACATCCTGCACAGCGCCCTTTTCGTAGAGCTTGCGCGAATAGTTGGGGCTTTTTTGATATTCCATGTATTTTTCGCCGGAACTGTCCATGTCCGGAAGTTTTGGCTTAAACCCTGCCATAAAGTTGTTCTTTTTTGCCCAGTCAATATCACCATGAACGATGTAAAGCCAGCCCCAGTTTTTGCCGGTGCTTTTGTCGCTATAAATAATTTTACCGTTATGTTCCGGTTTGATTTCACGCCAAAAATAATCGCCGGGATGAGAGCGCGCGATGTCCTGATTCATAACGCGGCGTTCTTCTTCGGTTCTGCCGGGAAGGATAGATAATGAACCGGAACCGGCAATTTGCCGCCCCTGTGCAAAAACAGAAAAACCTGTAAAAAAAACTAACGTCGCAAAAATATTTTTTAGAATGCCCATTTGTAACATAATCCTCCCTGAACTCCCCATTTTGAATTTTTGGTAAACGGTAAAAACCGTATTGATGCTTGAAAAACAGAAATATGCGCGCTTAATTGAAGATACGGAATAAAAAAATCTATATCGTTTTCCGTTAATAACGAAAAACCCGCCGACACAATACACGAATACCAGACCCATTCATATAACCACACCAACCCATCGAATGGCAATAATTGGTAACCCAAATTAAAATCAAGCCCGACGGCGCGTCCCGCCAGAAACGAAATCTCGGCGAACCAGCGGTCAAATATATTCCAACTTGAACAGTCTCTGCCGTATTCAAAACCAAGTTTAAACGACGCTAAATTTTCGTCATCGGAATCTTCGCCGGTATTCTGGTGATAATAAGTCAGCCAAGAAATATTGCCGCCTATCCAACAGCCGTCCGTCAATTTGCTAAAATCAAGTTTGGGAAGTTTAATCGGCTCTATCGGCGGCTTTGCCGGTTTGGACGGGGGCGGCGGTTTTACGGGGTCGTCATATATGCCTTTGACCTTGCCGGAAACAATGCCGTTCGTCATATTTTTAACGACTACCGCCGCGTCTTTGCCCTGCAATGGCAGCACTTCCGTGTTATAGAAAGACGGAACGGATTTTATCAAAACATTTGACGCGGCAAGCGTGTTGCTTTCCACCCATACCGCCGTCATAACAAATTTTATTTTTTTATCGCGCGGAATACGGTACAGTATCAGTTGAATTACAATTTCCGCGCCCTTTTCGCGTCCGTAGCGGGCGACTTCTTTATCGTCAACCACGCCGGACTCCTGCCTTTGCAATTCCTTTCTTGTAATGCTCCTGTCCATAAATACAACAGTCGCGTCTTTTTTTACCGCGTTCTGAAACGCCGCCGCAAACTCCGCGCTCACCTCGTCGGGAGCAGTTGTTACCGCAACATTTGTGCCGCGCAGTGCGGCGCGGACATCATTTGACAGCATCTCTTTTGCTATGCTTTCAAACGATTCGGCACAAAGCGCGCCGCAAACACTCATAAACAGCGCAAAGAAAATTGGTTTCAACCGGCGTTCCTTTGCCTATGTCAAAATGCATCGTCCATGGCGGAAAGTGCGCCGGCGGCCTTTTCGGAAGGCGTTTTAAGTTTTGCGGCAGATTCACTTTCAAAGATCGTTTTTTGGACTTCCTGCCGTTTTTTCGCAAGTTTTTCGTCCAAGCCGGTCTCATCTTCGTCTTTTTTATTTTCCTCAGATGCGCTGGGCATGGCCGGCGATGCCGGTTTAACGCCTGGCAGCGCCGGCGCTGTGCCGGCTTCCGTTTTGGTTTCCATTACCGATGCCGCAGGCGTAAGCGCCGTGCCGCCGTTTGTTCCGGCGGCGTTTTCCGTATTTTCAATAATGGCCGGTGTTTCAATTTTTTCCGCCGCCTGATTTTTCGCGCAGCTCCAAAGCGCAAATACCATTAAAAGAATTACAATCTTTTTCATTTTTTGTTCCTTAACTTAATCTCCTGAAACTTAATCTCCTGAGTGCAAAATTTATTCCCACTAATGTAAGCGCTGATTTAACAGTGCGGCGCTACATCTTCTTTGCAGCCGCCAGCGTCCATACGGCCTTTGTTTTGGGGTCTATCCATATTTCAAGAATATGAAAACCGCTTAAACGCCCTTCAATGGTTTCAACAATTAGTGTTGAGCCGCCATTATTTGAATAATCCGTATCCATAACTTTTATATTGGTTTTTACAACAGCCAGTAATGCGGCAATGGCATTCTCATAAGAGGCGGTAACCGCATCTTTTAGATAAAGATGCCTGCCGGCAAACCCTGCGGCCAGTATGTAATCGGAACTTTCAACCGGCTTTAGTTTTTGCACCCAGCGGGGTTTGCCGTTTTCGCTGCCGCCATCATACCGCGCAGGACTAAACCCGGGAGCGGGGAAGGTAAAACGCACAAACACGCTGTTTTCTATCCTGATAACGCCGGTATCGCTATCGTAACGCAGCACCTCTTTGCAGCTATCTATGCCGCCATTATCAAGCAAGGATAACTCCTTCGTTGTACCGGTGTAAAAATCATAAAAACCGCTGCCGCTGGTTTGCCTTCTGACGATTTTTCCCTTTAAGCCATAATACAGGGCGGCTTTATATGCCGCATCAGCGCGGGCGTTCTCTATTTCTTTTTTCCTGCTTATCTGCCTCGCCGACACGCCGAATATGACAAGCTCTCCGTTCTTGCAGTCCGCCGTAAAATAGCCCGCCGGCGGGCTTTTGCCGCCCGCGCCGGG
>JAIRPU010000120.1 GCA_031256815.1 Spirochaetaceae bacterium | reverse complement strand
CGTCTCCCACGCCGGGGGGGGGGGCGGGCCCCCCCCCCCGGCCCCCGGCCCCCCCCCGCCCCCCCCCCCCCGCGCGGTTACGGTTTGTTGGCAATGCCTGGAGAGCCGTTACCAGAGCCGCAAATATACCAGTCGGCGTTTGTTCTGCTGTTATCACGCGATTCATAACGGCAAATGGTTTTTGTTACGGTTGTTCCAGCCGAAAGCACAGCGTCTTCAAATTGCGGGCTAAGAACTAAAACTCCGTCTTTATTAAACCATTTGCGCTGTTTGGCAAGCAATTCGGCGGCTTTTGTAAAAGCATTGTTTTTCTTCCATGCATTGGCATTTTCCGCAATAACAATGCCGTCCACAACAACGTCATCCTGGTCAACAATGTAAATAACATCGGTTTTGTGAACAAGTTTTTTGTCTGTGTGAACCCACAAATCGCGTACAGTTCTTGGCGAATCCGCTTCCTTGCCCGCAGAGGCAAGCGCAAGGTTGTTTTCAAGTTCGTCTACAGCGTTGTCTGTGGCAAGAGTTCTTAAATGAAGAAGCACATAGTCGCCTCTTTTTACCTCAACAGGCGGAAACTCATAAACCGGAGTGTCGGCAACCGCGCTCGTAACAAAGAGGCGCAGCGCGCCAAGATTACCGTCGTTTTGCATTTTTAGCTCTATAAATTCAGAACGCGGTTTTGAGTATTCAACGCGAATTTCATTTATTATGAATTTCGGTACACGGTCGTTGCGCGTGCGAAACGGCACAAGAACGCCAAGCGAATTCCCTTCTGAATCTTCCACAAGCAGGTCGGCAATAAAACGCTCTCCGCCGGAATGGTCGTCTTTCATTGTTACGCTTACCTTGCTGCCGTTTGCGGCGGCGCTAAGTTCAACATCCGGCTGAAACCGCGCTGAAACAAGGCGAACACCGGTAGAAAACATAAAATCAACCTGTGTTCCGGAAAGCACTTTGCAGCCTGTGTAAACAGGCGACTGGGCGCTGGTTCCAAGCAGATTGGCAATTGCCTCATCTTCGCAGGAACAAACAATAAAAGCAAAAACGAATAAAACAAGAAACGGGTTTTGATTTTTTTTATAACGCATAAAAGCTCCTATGACAAATAAATGCGCCGGGCAAGCACCGTGCTTCATGCAATTAAGATTTTTTAATCGTTTCCCAAAAAAATAATTTCGGGTTCAAGTGTTATACCCAGTTTCTTTTTTGCTTCAATGGTTATAAGGGATATAAGAGAGTGAATATCCGAAGCGCTTGCGTTCCCCGTATTGATAATAAAATTACCATGCCAGTCGGCTATACGCGCTCCGCCGATTTGGGTTCCGCGCAGTCCAAGCGCCTCTATTATTTTTCCTGTTGGTTTTCCAAAGTCATGGTTGTTTTTAAAAACAGAGCCGGCGGAAGGCCAGCTAAAATGCCCTTTTGCCTCACGGTCAGCGCGATACTCCCGCATTTTTTGTTCAATTATCAGACGGTTTTCTTTTTTTACACGGAATCGCGCCTCTAAAATTAAAACAGGCCGTGTTTGGTAGGGGCTTTTTTTATAAGCGTAATCATTTGCTTTAAATTCGATTGTTTCGGTTTTAAATTCCTCGTTTATAATCAGAACATCGCCAAGAAAATCAGAAACCGAACTTTCGTAACAGCGGGCGTTCATCCAAACAGCGCCGCCTATTGTGCCGGGAAGCCCTGCCAAAAACTCGATATTTCCAAATGAATTTTCAAGCGCAAATTCAGCAGCGTCATCGCTTTTTGTGCCGGCAAAGCAGGCAAGCTCCACTCCGTTTTTTGTTTCCAAAATACGGCAGCCGGAAAAAGCTGTGGTGTCCAGCACTATTCCGCGAAACCCGCTGTCTGCGGCAAGCACATTTGCCCCTCCTCCAAGCGTAAACAGCGCTATTTTTTCGTTTTGCGCGGTTTTTAAGGTGAAAACCGCCTGTTCTACAAAATTTTCTTTATCTGGACAAATATAAAAATCGGCAGGGCCGCCTACACGAAAGCTTGTGTGTTTACAAAGAGGTTCATTGTGTTTAAATAACGTAATTTCCGTAATCATAGCCGTTTTCCAGGAGCATTAAGTAAAACAGACGCAAAGGGAGGCCAACCACTCCGCTAAAAGAGCCTTCTATTCTGTTTATAAAACAACCGGCTAAACCCTGAATTTGATATGAACCTGCCGCGCCCTGCCACTCGCCTGTGTTTAAATACCATTCAAGAATTTCTGAATCAAGTTCTGCAAAATGAACAATGGTTGTGGCAATACGGCAATCTATATTTTTGGTTTTACCGCAAAATAACGCGCAGGCGGTAATTACTTTATGGCTTCGTCCCGAAAGTTTTTTTAAAGACTGTCTGGCTTCTTCACGCGACTTGCTTTTGTTAAGCACAATATCGTCAAGCGCTATAAGAGTGTCTGCTCCAAAAACCCACTGTGGAATTTTACCGCTAAGGTCGTATAAAACTTTTTCAACTTTGGCAACAGCCATTTTTTTTGCAAAATCTTCCGGCGAAAGCCCGTCTTCAACCGTTTCGTCTATATTTGCCGGCAGAATTTTGTGCGGCAAACCAAGCATTTTAAAATAATCCTGCCGTCTGCGTGAACAGGATGCCAGAACAATCGGCTCCAATTATATACTCCATCAATCAATTTTTATAACTTTACATTACTCTGCATTTTTTTTCAAGTTTCATGTAAATATAGAGTGCAAACAGCAATTTTACATTTAGCCGCCTTTGGCTTGAGGTATAACAAATAAAAACGCTTGCTTGTTATTTAAAAAAATATTAACTTGTAGATATGAAAATTGGATTCGCCATAAGCGCTGTTTTGGTACTTGCCGCCTGCGGCGTTGAGTATAACCCATCTTTTGCCAGGGTAAAAATGGCGGATGCGGCGGACGGCTACGGCAGTTTTGAATGGGATATAAGCTTCCCGCCGAATACCGTTAGAGCTACCAAAGCATCTTTTACGCTTAAAAAAGATCCGGGCGGCCAGAGCGTGCTTTCCCTGGGGTCAGACTGGATTGATTTAACCAGTGGACAGGCTGTAGGCAGGCAGGATAATATCCCCGCAGGCGCGTATTTTCTTGACCTTTATCTTGGTGCGGATTTTGCTTACGTCTCGACGCATAGGGTAGTGTCTATAAAAAAAGACGAGACCAGCAGCTTGAATTTACAATTTACTACGGATGAGTTTATTGCATACACGCTGCTCAATGTAAAGTTTGCTCTTAAAAGCGATGTGCCGCTTACCCCTGATTTAACTAAAATAACGTTTCACGAAGATCGTGATTGCGCGGACAGCGCTTTTATGTCGTATAACGGCGGGACTGACGAGCGTTCTGTAAGCACAAACTCACTTACAACTGAATATGAATCCATTGCATGGACGGCAGTGCCAAATAACC